>JAFROA010000020.1 GCA_017429885.1 Bacteroidales bacterium
CCGGCTTATCGCTTTAAATATACCCACATTCCACCATATATCCACGAGCCAACACCCCGAATCCCAAACCTCCAGTTCACCGAAGGACCACTGCATTCCGGTTTTCTTTGCGACCGCACAGATTAGCCCAATCGGGTGCGGTCAAGCGTCAAAATAAGGCTCAACCGCACGGTAATTGCTTTCCTGGTGCGCTTATGCCTTTTCATTCTCAGCCTATTACATAAACAAAAAAACTGAACAAATCTTTCGACTTGTTCAGTTTAGTAGCGGGGGGAGGACTCGAACCTCCGACCTCCGGGTTATGAGCCCGACGAGCTACCGACTGCTCTACCCCGCGGTGTTATTTGGGACTGCAAAGTTATAAATAAAAGCTTAAAAAGCAAAATTATTTTTCCCCGACAGCTTCCAAGAACCCGTGGATTCCATTTACGTCGTTGAGACTGAACGCCTTCTGCTCCCCTGTGACAAGATTCTTGACATTAACTTGTCCAGAAGCCATCTCGTCCGCTCCTGTTATTGAAAAGAAAGGAATACACTTGTGGTCAGCGTAGTCAAACTGCTTCTTGAGCTTTGAGGAATCAGGATAGACCTCAACAGCCACTCCCCTCTCCCTCAACGCTTTAGCGACGGGCAAAATGTAACGGACCTCGTCCGCGCCCATATTGGCGAAAAGAAGGGTCGTGGAAGACTTGAGCCCCTTGGGGAACTTGTCCAGTCCACTCAGGACATCATAAATCCTGTCAGCCCCGAAACTGATTCCGACACCTGACACATTCGGAAGCCCGAAAATTCCTGTAAGATTGTCGTAACGTCCTCCTCCACAAATACTTCCAATGGCGAAATCAAGAGCCTTGACCTCGAAAATGGCGCCCGTGTAATAGTTAAGTCCACGAGCGAGGGAAAGATCGATCTCGACAGGTGAGCCAATCCCGGCGGCGTCAATAAGGCCGAAGAGTTCCTCGAGCTCATCAAGTCCCTTAAGTCCAGTCTCAGAAACCAGTCCGGACGGCGACCCTCCACTCATCAAGGAACGCATCGCAGCCAACTTCTCTGAGGTGGAACCAGACAACTTCAGAATCTGCTCTATCACAGCTATCGCATTATCTGTCAGTCCCTTCCCTCTCATCTCTTCCTCCACTGCCTCGAGCCCGATCTTGTCAAGCTTATCGATAGCTACAGTTATATCAACCACCTTGTCTGGGAAACCGCAAATCTCAGCGAATCCCGTCAAAACCTTGCGGTTGTTGATCTTAACCAGCACCCTCACGTCCAAGAGAGAGAACACCCGGTCAACAATCTGGACCAACTCCAGCTCATTAACCTGAGACCTGGATCCGATCACATCAACATCACATTGATAGAACTCACGATAACGCCCCTTCTGAGGACGATCCGCCCTCCATACAGGCTGAATCTGGAACCTCTTGAAAGGAAATGAGATATCGTTCTGATGCTGTACCACGAACCGGGCGAAAGGCACGGTGAGATCGTAGCGCAAACCCTTCTCACATACCTCTTTGGACAGAGCGACGGAATTGACCGCACCATCGGAGTCCTTGAAAGAGTCGAAATCAACTTTTCCGAAAGCGTCTCCGGAATTAAGTACCCGGAAAAGAAGTTTGTCCCCCTCCTCGCCGTATTTCCCGAGAAGGGTGGACAGGTTCTCCATCGCAGGAGTCTCAATCTGGGAATATCCGAAAGTACGGAAAACTCCCTTTATCGTGTCGAAAATATAATTTCGGCCAGCCATTTCCTGCTGGCCGAAATCTCTGGTTCCCTTGGGTATTGATGGTTTCATCAATAAATCAATAATTTACAAAATCTGAGCGCCGCAACCCTCAAGTGCGCCGAAGAGGTTGTAGGCCTCCTCGAAAGGATATTTGTTTGCGAACATGGTGACGCGGACGATCTCGCTTCCCTGCTGGTTGACGCCGAAGGCCCTGCGGACCTGGTTAGCAGCCGAGTTAGGATTGTAGCTGGAGGACTCAACTTTCTCGAGATTGGCGAAGCCCTTGAGATAAGGCTGGTTGATCTTCGTGACGAAGCTCTCGTCGGTCAGCTCGACATTGCCGGACTCGTTGATACCCTCGACATCCTCAAACTCTTCGCACCTGACATAGAGCCACATATAAGAC
>JAFROA010000205.1 GCA_017429885.1 Bacteroidales bacterium
ACCGCTTTCGGCATGAATCACAGTATTGACTTATCAGGGAAAACCGACAGGGTCAACTACTTCGCCTCTGCTGATTACAAGCTCCAGAATGGTATTCTCACCTACGGTAAAGACACCTACAAGCAGTATAATACTCGTGTCAAATTGGAGACAAAGGTGAACAACTGGCTCACAATAGGCAGCAGCACAAGCCTTAGCAATGGCACCTACGACACCTCGTCTTACAACCTCCAGAACGACACTCAGACTAACGGTTCCGTACTCTATAATATTTTCGGATGGACATTCATGCCCAACAAACTACCCAACGGTCGTTATGAGGATATCGGAGGAACCACAACCGCTTATCTTGAGGCCGGTGGAGACGGAAGACAGTCCAACTCGAGTATCAATCAGCAACTCACCGCTCAAATAGACCTCATCAAGGACGTTCTCTTCATAAAGGGGAACTACAACTACCAACGCAGGGACGAGAAGACGAACTACGCCCTCCTTCCGGTTGACATTTATGACACAGAGGAGGCATACGACTGGACAATCAATGATCCAAGTTCGGCTACTATCAATTCCGCGATTATGACCCATAACACCTACGACATCTTCGCCAATTTCACGAAGACATTCGGAGGTAAGCATTTCTTCAATGTCATAGCGGGCTTCAACCAGGAGGATTATCGCTACAACCTTCACACCCTTAACAAGACCGAACTTATCACCACCTCCCTGCCTTCCATCGGATTGGCATCAGGCACTTCAACGGTGAATGAATCAACAACGACATGGGCTGTGAGAGGTGCTTTCGCCCGTTTCAACTACATCTTTGACAACAAGTACATTGCCGAGTTCAACTTCCGTCGTGACGGAACCTCACGCTTTCCCAAGGATAGCAGATGGGCCAACAACCCTTCAGCCTCATTAGCATGGGTAATAAGCGAGGAGAACTTCTTCAAGGGGCTCAGGGACAAGGTTGACCTGTTCAAGATCAGGGCATCGTACGGAACCCTTGGAAATCAAGATGTCAGCGCATATGCTTACATAGCGACAATGAACGCCCAAAAGAATTCCGTCATCCTTGACGGTAAACAAAATATGTATGTGACAACTCCTGGACTTGTATCAGGAAACCTCACATGGGAGAAGGTCGCGACATCTAATATTGGTGCCGATCTCAATATGTTCGGAAATCGTTTCCAGTTAAGCGCGGATTATTATATCCGAGACACAAAGGATATGCTCACCGCAGCACTCCCTCTTCCATCGGTACTTGGGACAAGCGCTCCTATGGAGAATTCCGCTGACCTGAGAACCAAAGGTTGGGAGATCACCCTTAGCTGGAGGGATGGATTCAACCTCGCAGGCAAGCCATTCAACTACAGTGTTGATCTCAACATGTCAGATGCGAGAGCGAAGATTACAAAGATGGCCAGCAACTCTGAAGGAGTACTCTCTAAATTCGGATGGAATAACTACTATTATGAAGGAATGGAAGTAGGTGATATGTGGGGACTTGAGACTGTAGGGTTATTCCAAAGCAACGAGGAGGCCAAGAACTGGGCTGACCAGTCCAAAGTACAGTCCTACGGGACTCAGGCTGGAGATCTCAAGTTCGCTGACCTTGATGGAGATGGGAAAATAACCACGGGCGCTTCAACTCTCAAAGATCACGGAGACATGCGACTTATCGGAAACACACAGGTCCGCTACAGGTTCGGAACTACTCTCTCAGCCGAATGGAACGGATTTGATCTCAAGCTCTTCTTCCAGGGGGTGCTGAAGCATCAATTCTGCCCTTATTGGAACAACTACACATTCTGGGGACTTTTCACAAATGGTTGGGGTGCTGAGACTTACGGAAACGCCTACGATAGTTGGACTCCGGATAACAAAGATGCCTACTTCCCTCGTCTGAAACACTACCAAAACTGGAATATTGTCTCCGATTGGGAAATCTGCCAGACCCGTTTCATGCAAAATGGAGCCTATGTCAGGCTCAAGAATGTCACTTTCGGATATACACTTCCTCAGAAGCTGACTAGAAAGATCAATATCGAGAGGATCCGCTTCTACTACTCAGGAGACAACCTCTTCACTCTTTCCGGCTTATACAAGTATTCAAATCTCGACCCCGAAGACGCGACTGGATGCGCCTATCCTCTTCAGCGTCATAATTCATTCGGAATTAATGTCACATTCTAATAAATGTTAGAGAAATGAAAAAGTCAATTATATTTTGCGTCGCGTTATTGATGGTCTCTCTGACCGCTTGCGATGATACATATCTGGACAAGACCCCGGAAACTTCCATTACCGAAGAAGGTTTTTTCTTGTCTCCGAATGATTTGAAACTCTATTCAGACCAATTCTATCAGCAGTTCACTTTCGGGTATTGGGGAATGTACAGCCCATATTATTCCATTATGGATTATCCGTCAGACAACACCTATATGACAGCGGTTTCCAATGGTATTTATGACGGGACTTTATGTTCCATGCCTGATAAACTCGCAGGAACTTTTGATGCCAGCAGGGTCACCCAGTGGAATTGGTCAGATATCCGCGCTGTCAATTATTTTTTAGCTCGAACAGACAAAGCCGACGGCGACAAAGACCTGATCAATCACTATATCGGTCTTGGCAGACTCATCAGGGCCACACGCTATTATTTCACCAAGGTTCTTGTCTATGGAGATGTTCCGTGGTATGACAAGGATCTCGCCACAAATGATGAGGATCTCTATAAAGCTCAAGATTCGAGGGATTTTGTTGTCAAAAAAGTATTCGAAGACTTGGATTTCGCTATCGCGAATATGCAGAGCGGTGCGAATGGTGGTCAAGATAGGCTTTACAAGGAGGCTGCTCTCGGATTCGCCGCCCGAATCGCCCTCTATGAAGGCGCATGGAGAAAATATCACTCGGAGTTAAACGCTAATGACGCGAATGAGTATTATCAGAAAGCCGTTAGTTACGCTGACCAGCTTATTAACTCTGGCAAATACTCACTCTATGACTCTTACAACGATTTGTTTACCCAAATGAACCTTAAAGGCAATTCGGAAACGATCTTCTATAAAGATTATGACTTCGCGCTTGGAGTGAAATTCAATGGTCGAAGCGTCTGCGACTTCAGCACATGGAATCTTAGTCAGGATCTCATGGAGGACTATCTATACCTCAATGAGGATGGCTCAGCTGTCCCTTTTACCTCGATCGATGGATATGACAAAATTGGCTATCTTGATTTCTACAAAAACCGTGATCCCCGCTTAAGCAGCACCTTCTGGCTACCTGGTATGAAACGTCTTGGACAGCCTAATGCCTATCCACCCACTTTTGACGTGGGAGGGTATGTCCAGTACAAATACTACCCACGCACTCAAGACCAGAATGGCTACGGACTGAGTTATACCGATGTACCTGTCATAAGGTACGGTGAAATCCTTCTCATCTACGCTGAGGCCAAGGCCGAGCTCGGAACCCTCACTCAGAGTGATCTTGACAAAACCATAAACCTTTTGCGCTCCAGGGTCGGAATGCCTACCGCCAGCCTTGCTGATTGGACATCAACAATAGATCCGGCTCAAGAGGCAAAGTATCCAAATGTAAGCGGAGCTATGAAGGGAGCTATCCTTGAGATCAGGCGTGAGCGCAGAATAGAGCTTGCTTGCGAGGGTTTCCGCTATGATGACCTCATGCGTTGGAGCTGTGGAGAGAGATTCGCGATACAGGCAAAAGGCATTTATCTCCCATATCTCGGAGAGTACGATCTTACGGGTGATGGTGTTCCAGACAGGGCATTCGTTCATGCCGTAGACGCCGACAAAGTCACACCGGGAATAGATGTCACAATCGTGGAAAATGCTCCATTCGAACTATCAGATGGAACGTCCGGCCATATTGTCTCCAAGACAATAAAAGAGGCCAATTTCACATTCCACTCACCTAAAGACTATTATTCCCCTCTAAGCCTGACAGAGATTGCCCTTAACACTAATCTTGTTCAGAATCCTTATTGGAAATAATTATTCAGGATTGTCGATGAGGAGTCCTTGGTGTTAACAAGACTCCTCATTAGCAAATCTTTTATATATTAGCATATCAAAGCACTACAATGAGACGATTAAGATTCCTGCTGGTCCTAATACCACTGATTATCAGCATAGAGGCTTCCGCTCAACGCACCAGGGGCCTTGTCCCTGACGTGAATGAGAAGAGTTGGGGGCAATTGCTAATGGAAGACAACTATACTTGGAGGCCACCACAGTCTGTCAACATGCTAGTTGAGCCAGCCTTCTCGCCTGACCAGATTTTCGTCAATCCATCCCTCGTTGTTTACCGGGGGAGGATTCCTGAAGGTGTGTCAAGTCAGGACAGCACAAGGATCATGGCTGAGACACAGCAGGATCTTACCGTCCAATTCGCTCTTGGAAATCCAGCTTTTGTCCCTGACTATAAACAAACAGAACTTAGATTTGAGCAGAAC
>JAFROA010000206.1 GCA_017429885.1 Bacteroidales bacterium
AGCCTGTTCCCATTCCTTATGCAGATTATGGAAACCTTCAGGAACCTCCGGTCCAACACAAACAAGAGCCTTTACAGTGCACTTGGGACCGCACTTCTGAACAGCTTTCGAGACATTTCCGAGGACATACGGATCTCCTTCGCACACGATAGCCTTAATCCCGGCTTTCTCAATCCTATAGACGATGTCCAGATCCGTCAAAAGATGCGTCGCCGGGATAGCCACTGCCCCGATTTTGTGAACCGCCAGCATAGTGACCCAAAACTCATAACGGCGACCAAGAATAAGCATAACCCTGTCGCCCTTTCCAATCCCCAGAGACATGTAATATGATGCGGCCTTGTCAGACATATCCTTCAAGTCCTTAAATGAGAACCTACGGCACTCTCCTAGGTCATTTGTCCATAACAACGCCAGTTTATCAGGTGCCTCGGCAGCCCAGGCATCCATCACATCATAAGCGAAATTAAAACTCTCGGGGACTTTGAGCCTGTAATTATCCCGGAAATCCTCCATGCCGCTGAAAGCGGTCTTTTCCAAATACTTCTCTATCATAGTCCGTTTCTTTACAACGGCAGCGAATGTAAGCGATTTACGTCTTTAACGGAAAAAAACGAGGAAATTAGATGCGTTTTGTGGGAAAAATGAATATTTTTGCCTCTATTATGGGGATATTTTGTTCTTTTTTCCCAAATTAGCACCATGAAAGAGATAGTTAGCACATTGAGACTTGACATGGTGCCCGCCATGGCCAGAACCCTATCCCTCAAAGACGAGGTTGTCATCTCGGACAATCTGGACAGCAGGGTTCCCGAAGGGATTTCAGCCAAGCTACGGAAAAGGCAGCCTACCAGGACTCTCAAGCCCGACGGAATGAAGTTCCCCTACAGGGTGGCGTTCAACACGATCCTGTTTGTCGAATCCGGGAGAGTTGACATCATCATAAATCTTAAAGAATACAGGATCGAGGGCTGTTCCATCTTCCTCGCCGCCTCCGGTATTGTCCTGGACTCTCTCAGCTATCAAGCCGGGACCCGCTTTTTCATAATAGCTTACAGCGACGCCGGAAGCATAATCCCTGCCACTTCACGTCCCTCCAGAATCATTAGCGCAGCCACTTACGCTCCCCTTCTGCTGCCCGTGGACCCCGGGCGAATGGACAGGCATCTCCAACTGCTCAGGGTAGTCCAACATGTGGCCGAGGGAGGTCCTGACTATTCATTTAAAGAGGACATTGTGGAGGGTTTCGCCAAGGTCATAGCCGGAGGTATCGCGAGAATTATATTGGAGAGAAGCGGCAGCAGGAGACCTTCCGGCAGGAGGCCCACTATCCTCCGCCAGTTCATAGCCTCCGTGCAGAAGAATTGTGACAGGCACCGGGACTTGGAGTTCTATGCGAAAGAATTGTGCGTCACCCCGAAATACCTTTCCAGGATAGTCAGTGAGCAATCCGGAAGAGTAGCCACAGAGATCATACGGGAATATGTGATCGCCGGAGCTAGACTCCTTCTAAGCGGTGGGGATTATAATGTCCAGCAGGTCAGCAACCTTATGAGTTTTCCAAATGCTTCTTATTTCGGAAGATACTTCCTGAAAGCGACAGGTATGACTCCTCGTCAATTCCAACTTTTTATGTAATTTTATAATCTAATCTTATAGTGATGATAGACAAGACAACCCAGATGATGGACGCCGGAATGAGGCTATTCGAGACTGAGAAACCATTCGGCACCGTGCTAGGCGGGATCAAAACCGAGATGGCTAAATACGGGAAGGTGCTCAGACCCAATGAGATTGTCGATTCGGAACTCCCGGAGGCCTCCTCCGGATGCGATCTTTTTCTGGACAGGTCCACAAGATTTAAGACAGAATATATCTCCTGCTCATTGGAAGATGCCGGAATTGTCGGGACCACACCCGACGGAGAGGAGATCCACCGCTATGCCGCCTCACTTAAAGAAGGCAACAAGAACACCAATGTGGGCATTTACGTGGCATGCTCGCTGGTGATCATCTGGGCCATGCTGGGATGGCTCATCTCTGAAGGTATCGGATGGATCGCTCTTGTTTTCGCCATTATAGGCATCTACGGTGCTTGGCGCATGCTTCGTCCGAGTCAGGATAACGCAAAGCTAGCCAACCAGTTTTTGGACGAATTTGAGAAAGCGAAATAGTTATGAACCCCGCAATCAAAAAAGCCTTTAAAGCCACTCTGGGAATACTGGTGATTGGTCTGGTCTTCGGCTGCGTCTATCTGGACAGATTGATGCCTATCATCACCGGTTATGCCGCTAAAAACCTTGCCTCGGCGGTATTCGTCTCCGGAAGAGACGCTTCTGAAGTGGAGAACCTTGATTTGGATTTCTCATTTATCACCCATGTCGCCAACAAGGTGGACTATGAGAACAAGACCGTGACAAGCCGCTTCCTTTGGGGGAAGTCCACAGCTGTTTTCCGTGAGGGCTGTGGAGTGACGCTGCTCCGTGGGAAAAAAGTGGATGAACTCAAAGCGGACCAGTTTCCCCTTCCTGTAGAGGCTGAGATACCTGACACAGCCGTGTCCGGCGACAAAGAGCTTATCTCAAGACTGGAACCTATCGCCAAAGCCTTGGTTGATGACAAGGCATATCGAGGCACTCCCTTCGCGTTTGTGGTTCTTCATAATGGAGAGGTGGTCGCTGAACGCTACAAAGAAGGCATAACCGCCGACATGCCGCTCCTGAGCTGGAGTATGGCAAAGAGTTTCACGAACGCCCTGGCTGGAGTGATGGCCGGTGATTCACTTGTGGATATATATGCCCCGATGGATATACCACAGTGGCGGAATGATGAAAGGAAAGCCATCACACTCAACGACTTGATGCAGATGCAAAGCGGTCTTGAGTGGAATGAGGACTATGGCAACCGCTCTGATGTG
>JAFROA010000207.1 GCA_017429885.1 Bacteroidales bacterium
GCCTGTGTCCATGTAGATTCCGTAGCTCTCAGGTCCTGTGGTGCAATGGATGTGGGAGTTTGTCACAAAAACCTCATAACCTTGAACGACCCTGAATGCCTTGAGGCTGCAGTTGCGGACCATCAGGAAGTTGAAAGAGGTTTTGGCGGCGCGGGGGCAATAGACTCCTCCGCTCATGGAATTGCAATCCAGGACCAGGTTATTCACCACGCTGCTGTGGCCTCTCCTTTCCGGAATGTCGTAGTTGTCGAGGTCTATGATATGCTCCATGGGTTTGATGGCCATGATGACCGCACCTCCGAAATCAATCTGTATATCATTGGTGGTGTGTGCCATTATTGTCATAGATACGGCATAAGTTTTCCCCTTATGAGCGATCAGCTGGCGATTGTTAGTCAGGCAGTAATCGAAGGCTTTCTGGAGGCCCTCAGTGTCATCTGTGACGCCGTCACCGACGCATCCGAATAGTTCAGGGGTGATGATTTCGGCATTCTTGAACGGATCATTGTCAACCGCGGCGATGGAGTTGATTCCGATCGTGAAAAGAATGGCTAGAGCGAGGAAATGTTTCATGATTTTGGTTATTGTTTGTGGTTCTATAAAGATACGAAAAAATATGGACAAGGGACAAGCTTGTCCTTATGTCATAGCCGACACTTCGCTGGATCGAAACCAGGTGTCGGATGGAATTCAATCTCAAATCCGTCTTTTGTCAGACTGACCGTGTTGAATCCGGGTTGGCCGTGGCCGATCCCGTTGCAAACCGGATTCGCGGCGACTAGCCGGATTCCCTCAAACACAGTGTCGTAGTCCTTGTGGGTGTGGCCGGCCAGAACAGCGTCCACCCCATATTCCTTAAGCAGATCAATATATTTACGGCGACTTTCCATGGGAAAATTCTCATAGTCTTCCGGCTCATCAATATCTTTTTTGAATATGGGGCAGTGGAGGAACAGAAATGTGTATTTGGCCTTTTTCGCCTTCTTAAGTTCCCCTTCAAGCCAAGCCCATTGCTCATTCTCCGCCTCACTGGCTTTCGCTTTTATGCGATTTGAGTCTATGCCGATGAACGCGCAGCCATTCTTGGTGAACGAGAACCTGTCATATCCCCTTAGGGCAACATAGTCATTCTTGATCTTCTCGGTCCAGTCATTGCGGTAGTCATGGTTGCCAGGAAGAAGATAATAAGGAATGTCTAACCTTGCGATCCCTTTACGGAATAGCTCGTCCTGGAGAGGATCGTCCACGTCATTGACCAAATCACCTGTCACGACAGTGAATTCCGGCTTTAGGGAGTTGATAGCGTCAACCGCCGCTGTGAGCAGAGAGTCAGAGTGGACGAATCCTTCGGATTTATCGCCGAATCCAATCTGGGTGTCGGTGCAGTGAACGAAAGTGAAAGGAGTGAACTTCCCGGTGCAGGAAGCGAACATTATCGCTGTCAAAGTGGACACGGCCAGGATGCGAAGACGGAACATATTGCTGATCAGTTAATAATATCTATTCATTATGACTTATCGCTTTGGCGGCGGATTCTCCGGCGAGGAGACCGGTAGAGAATGCGCATTGAAGGTTGTACCCTCCGGTGTCACAGTCCATGTCAAGGATCTCACCACAGAAATACAGCCCTTCACGAAGCTTAGACTCCATCGTTTTGGCCACAACCTCGTCGGTGGAGACTCCACCCGCAGTGATCACGCACCTCTCGTAGCCGACGAATCCGATGATGTCGAACTTCCAGTTTTTCAATGTCTTGGCCAGAAGCTCAAGGTTGACATCGTAGAATCGCCTCTGAGGAGCGTTTCTCCGGAAACGGGATTCATTCTTCCTCATTGAAGTTTCCAGAATGTCCGGATTCCAAGTCTGGAAACCAGGTATCAGGTCCCATGGCATAAGTTTACCCAGCAGGATCCTATACATCTCCTTGCCGTTTATGCCTCTTCCATCCTTTGCCTGGCGAGTCCTAGGGTCATTCTTGATCTCGTTCCATAGGGCTTTGACCCTTTCGGTGAGCTCCTCAATTGGCACTCCGGGCTTCAGATCCAGGGAAAAGGCCACTTTGCCTCCGTTCATCAGGGTCTTTACACATTTGCGGCTCACCTGGAACCCGATTGGTCCCTCAATGCCTCCGTCAGTGAAGTCTATGTCGCCGAACTCGGTTTCTGTCACACTCCCGTCGTAAGTCACTGTGAGGCTGATATTCTTAAGCTTGGCGCCCTTAAGAGCCTCTCCAGCCCCTGTCATGGGGGTCTCCCGGTTGATATGCCCCTTCATCTGTGGCTCGCTGCCATCGGGAATTTTATATCCTCTAGGAACCA
>JAFROA010000021.1 GCA_017429885.1 Bacteroidales bacterium
CCTGTATGAAATCCTCATAGGACATGCCGCTCAGCTTCTCGATGACCATAGAAAGGGCGAGATAGCCGTAGTTGGAATATTCCTGCCATGTTCCTGGCTCGAAGTTAAGTGGCCTGCTTAACTGAACTTTCGTCAGTTGCTCCTTGGTCGGAATCTCCTTCCAATGGTTCTGCATCATTATCCATCTGGTTGAGAACATCGGATCCCCTCCTCTCTTGGAGAAACCTCCCTTGTGGCGAAGAAGATCCTCGACAGTTATCTTCGAGTAGAGGGTGTCGGCGATAACCGCGTTGTAAAGCGAGTCGTCCAGAATCCCTCCAGGACCGAAAACCTGATCCTTCAAGGTTAGCATTCCTCTCTCCTGCAATATCATTATCCCGACTGCTGTTATCAGCTTTGACACTGAAGCCATTCTCATGATATGGCCGGGTTCCATCGGCTCCTTATCATCCGCCCATCCATAACCTTTGGAATACAACAGGGAGTCATTACGCATGACAGAGAGTGATACACCTTTCAATCCCCATGCTGTCATATAGTCCTTTACCTGGCGGTCGAATCCTCTCAATGTGGCGGTGTCGGAGACCTCATTGGTCAGAGTCTCATTGAGGTTGACCGGCAGGCGCCTTACAGCCTGTTCCTTGCCGCCGAAACTGGAAGTCATAGCTACAGTCGCCAGAATCAACAGCGTGAGCGTTGACGCGACGATGATTCTCGTTTTTTTAGTCATCCTCATCTACTCTTCTAAGGTTATCAGAATATCAACCCGGCTTTCCTGCCGAAATCTATGATCAGGTCAGCTGTTCCCTCTATGCCCAAGATGGAAGAGTCCACACACATGTCGTAATCAGAGGCGGCGCCCCAGTTGCCGAAAGTGAAGAAGTTGTAGTAAGTCTGTCTTGTACGGTCCTGCCTCTCAATTCGTGCCTTGGCCTCATCCTCACCGATTCCAAGCCTTTCCATCACCCTGGCCACCCTGGCCTCAAGAGGGGCGGACACGAATACATCCAGGCAGGTCTTGTCCCTGAGGATATAGTTGGAGCATCTTCCGACAAATATAGCAGGACCTTTTTCGGTGATGTCCCGGATCACATTGCTTTGGATTTGGAACAATTCATTGTTACCCACATAGTTCCGGGTGCTTCCGAACCTGTCTGTCCCGAAGAAAGAGAACAAGCTGAACACACTTCGTTTCTCATCGCTCCTCTCCAGGAGTTCCTTGCTGAAACCGCTTTCCTCCGCGGCCTTGGAGATGAGCTCATTGTCATAAACTTCTATGCCCAAAATGGAGCCTATCTTTTCCGCGACTTCTTTTCCGCCGCTTCCGAACTGGCGTCCGATGTTGATTATGGTGTGTTTCCGTTCCATCGCTCTTTATTGTTTTATCTGGCTGCCAAGGATTGTCGGCTCGTCTCCATCGCGCAGCCGGGAGAATTTGCGGAACAAGCTGTGTATTAAGAAGAAAGTGGTTATGCATGCGAGCAGGTCAGAGGCGGGGAAAGAAAAGAAGACCCCACGGACCTCATAAAACAGCGGTAGCACATAGATCAGTGGCACAAGGAAGAGTAACTGTCTGCTCAGGGACAGGAAAATGGATTTCCCAACCATTCCAAGGCTCTGGAAGAAGTTCGTGGAGACCATTTGCCAACCGACTAGGATCACCACCGGATTCATAGCTCTCAGGCCCTTGTCAGCCAAATCTTTGAGCTGGGGGTCGTTGGTGAATATTCCCACCATGACGCTCGGGAAAAACTCTGAGGCGATGAACCAGAATACGCATACACCTGTGGCCCAGAGGGCTGTCAGGGTGAAGACTTTCTTGACCCTGGAATACTGCCTGGCCCCGAAATTATAGCCCGCGATCGGCTGCATTCCCTGGTTCATGCCCATAACGATCATCACGAACATGAAATTAATCCTGTTCACGATCCCGTAGGCCCCGATAGCCAGGTCACCGCCGTACTTGAGGAGCTGTTGGTTGATGAACATGGTGACTATGCACGAGGCCGAGTTCATTAGGAATGGTCCCATCCCTATCGCGAGAGAGTCCTTGGCGATTCTCCAATTCAACTCGAAGACGCGCTTGGGAAGTATCATGACATTATCCTTGCGGGTGAAATAGCGTAGGGAATATGAGAGAGCCAAGGCTTGGCACAGGACAGTCGCGATGGCCGCGCCGCGGATTCCCAGTCCGAGGACGAAGATGAATATCGGGTCGAGGATAGTGTTTGAGATGACAGTGAACAACGTCAAACCCATCGCAAGCTTGGGATTGCCCGAGGATCTGATCAGGGCGTTCAGGCCGAAGTAGAGATGTGTGATCACGTTGCCTATCAGGATGATCTCCATGTATTCCCGGGCGAATGGCAGCGTATTGGGACTGGCTCCGAAAAAGGTCAGGATAGGATCCAGGAAGAACAGGCACACGGCAGCGAAAATCACGCCTGTTATGCAATTGAGGCTGATGTCATTGGCCAGCACCTTGTTGGCGGCCTCATAATTGCGCTGCCCGAGCAGCACCGAGACCAGGGTCGCCGCTCCGACACCGACCAGTGTGCCGAGAGCGGAACTGAGGTTCATCAGGGGAAAAGTGACAGCCAAACCGGACAGTGCCAGTGAACCTTCTCCGGGAATATGCCCGATGAAGATACTGTCCACCATATTATACAAAGAAGACGCGGTCATGGCGATGATGCCAGGGACCGCGTATCTCTTAAGAAGGCTGCCTACTTTCTCAGTTCCTAACTCGGTTGGTGCCAGGTGATTATCAGTCATCGTCAGATGGCTTTTCGACGACCTCGATATCATAGACTATCGGAGCGAACTTCGGAATGGTGGATCCTGATCCAGAATACCCATAACCGAGATCGGAATAGAAGGCGCACGTGACTTTCTCAAAAGGCCTCAGCTTCGACAAGCAATATGCGAATCCCTTGACCACTGTGATTCCCTCGGAGGTGTCAGTGCCTCCGATTGTTGTTTTGGTGTAGTCATCATCGTCCGAAGGGGTCACCTTCGTTGGCTGATAAGTCTTTTTGCTTGAGTAGAATCCGTACACTTTGGCGGTGTCCTCGACAGTGGTGTCAAACACCTGACCGTTGAGGAGACGACCGGTATAGTTGATGTAATATGTCGTGTCTGAGGAGAATGTTTTAGAGGAGGTGGGCTCTTTCACGGTCTTGCAATAGTACCCGTAAAAAGTAGAGTCTACTCCCGGCATATGAACCGCGGCATATCTGGCGAGAGTGTCAATCTCCCAGGCGGTGATATCGTTGGTCTTGTCCTTGAGGGTGATGGTGTAAATTGAGTTGCTGCCGGAGACTTTGTTGTTGTAGTCTTTCAACACCACATTCAGCCATCCGGGAATCACACCGACACGCGTTCCTCCGACCCTCATACCGTCGATCAGGTCCATCACGCCCAGTTGGGTATAAGCCTCGTCCTTCATGATGATCTGATCACCGTAATAGTTTGTGGGGCTGTATGAGCCTATCTGCTGGGAAAGCTTTTTGGAGGAAGTCGCGCTGACATTGCCTTTAAGATCAGTCGAGGTGTATTCGACGAAAAGGTAAAAATCGTCATCAGTGACCGCTGCACCAGCACCGGGCTTGTCCTCGAGGATATAGATTCCCCGCCCGGAAGCGGAGACTCCGGGATGGTTGGCTCCTATCCATGCCTTCAGATACTCCTTCTCCACGCTGCTGTAGTCAACTGAGCTTTCTTTCGCGCAGCCTGACAGGAAGGCCAGAATGGCGGCGGTTATCCCGCAGGTGAGAGTTACTCTAAGTGTCGATATATTCATAAATACTTTCATTCATCTTTAATCACTGACGCTCTTGATCCACAAATGCCAGGCCAGGGCGGCATTAGATGGAACATTCGCTATTTTCTTCTTGCCGAAGCCTCGTTTGCCGTTGAAAAGGATATAGCACTCCTCGCCACCTTTGACTCCGGGCAAACCTTTCCTCAAACCTTCCACGATATCGCTCTCGTCAAGTCTTATGGTCATGATCTCGAAAGATGTGGTGTCCGTGACGTTCCATTTGATGGAGTTGGCGAATGTCTCGTAGTTGGTGGCGAAAAGGTTGCTGTTGCTAAGATTATTGCCTGAGATAAAGTAGCCTGAGTAATAAAAAGCCACAGCTCCCGTCTCGCTCAATGGAGAGCCTTCCCCTTGAACCACTGTAACCTTCGCGATCCCGTCGTTGAGCTCCACTGTGGCGTCCGGGTTGCTCCTGGTCAGATTCGAGATGATAGCCTCGATGTTAGTCTCCTGCTTGTCATACATGGACTCAAGCTGCTTCTTGCCGCATGAGGCGACCAGGAGCGCTATCGCGGAGAATATTAATAACACAGATAACCTTCTCATCTCGCTAAAAACTCCCTTGTCACTTTCAATATGTGTGCCTTCGCATCCTTTGGCGAGGTAATATCCTCAGGGAAATACAATCTTCCCCCGGCAGCCATCTCATGTCCTCCTCCGTGGAAGTATGTCAATGCCAATTTGTTGGCTGATATGCCGCGTTTTGACCTGATTGACACCCGGAATTTCCCGTCCTCTTCCGTGAGGAACAAGCTTATCTTGACGTCGCTGACAGCGAGAGGCATATTCACAAACCCCTCGCTCTCGCCTTGCCTGAAATCGAACCTGTTCTGGCACTCTTTATCAAGGATCATGACAGCGGCGCCTTCTGGTGAGATGACCATGTTCTCCGACAGAAGGTATCCCATCAATCTCAACCGGTTTTCCCTGTAGTTATTGTACAGGTCTGATAATATCCTGTCCCGATCCACACCCGCCGCGATCAGTTCCGAGGCCATTCGCATGGTTCCGGGGAAGACAGAGTTGGCGAAATTGTTCGTGTCCGTTGTCATACCTGTCATCAACGCCTCCAGCGTGCTCATGGGCAGCTTGTCCAGATCGCCCTTGACATCTGGCATTTCCTTGAGTATCCCGTAAAGAAGCTCACAAGTTGAGGAAATCTCAGTCTCGGAGAAGGCGAGGGAGAAAGAAGATGTGTCCGGGTTTAGATGGTGGTCTATGAGGATTTTGGGCGCTTCAGACGCCTTCATCATGGATTCAATGTCCGGATTTGTGCGGGAGAAAGATGAGCAGTCGAGACAAAAGATAAGGTCACTGTCCTCTATCCTGGCTTTCGATAAGGCTGGACTCTCCTCATAGGATAAGACAGAACCCTCCCCGAAGCCGTATGGAATGAAGCTTAGAGACTCCGGCACGCCGTCCGGGACGACAAGAGCGACGTCCTTGCGGCGGCATTCCCTCAAGTAGCCGACAAGGGCGAGACCGCTTCCCAGAGCGTCTCCGTCAGGGTGGATGTGAGCCGTTACGCAGATGCGTGTGGAAGCGCTCACGAGTGAGTTCAGTTTGTCTATCTTATCCATTCGCGGGAGCAAAATTACGAATAATATTACAAATATTATATTGCATATCATAAATCAATTTTCTAACTTTGTCCAGAATTGGCGGATTGTCGGTTCATGGAAAGCAAATCATAAATATTAAGAATAATGAACAAGGCTCTAAAAACGATTCTCAGCATCGTGCTCGCGCTTATCTGCGTGTTCCTCGTGTACAAGATTTACGAAGGTGTCATGGAACCCGTCAGGTTCGAGAAAGATGTCAATGCCAGAAAGAAAGTGGCCATCCAGCAGCTTAAGGACATTCGCGACCTGCAGGTGGCTTTCAAGAGCGTAAATGACCGCTTCACGGCGTCTTTCGACACTTTGAAGCAGTTCTACAACAATGGAGAGATGGTCGTTCTCATGCAGATCGGCTCAAAGGATGACTCCCTCGCCATGGCTCACACCAATGCGGTCAAGAAGGCTAAAAAAGGCAAGATCACAGACGCTGATCTCTTCAAGCTTTATCAGGAGGGCGACAAGAATCTCGTATTCTCCATCCAGAACAAGATCGCCGTCAAGGATACCCTGTTCAAGGGAAGGCAGGATTTTGATATCAACAGGATTGACAAGATTCCTTTCGCTGTCGGTGAGTATGGTGCCGCTGAGGTTCAGGATGTCGAGATGAACGCCATCGTGAAGAAGGTCTCCGGTGTCGATGTTCCTCTGTTCGAGGCTAAGATGCCGTACAAGTCCCTGTTGAAAGGCCTTGACCACCAGCTTGTCGTGAACCTTGTCGCTGAGCGTGAGGATCTCGGCCAGTATGAGGGCCTTCAGGTCGGTAGTATCACCGCCCCGAACAACAACGCGGGTAACTGGGAGTAGTCTCGTGCATGGCACGTCACACCCCCAAGGTGGCGCTGGTACCATCCGCGTTTTTTGACCCGGCTTCAGCCCGGGAGATATTGTTGCGGACGGTCGCGCTTGACCGGGAAGACAAAGTCGAATACATCAGTTTGCCGGAGTTATCCGCCGAACTGGTGTATTCTCTTTCTCCGGACACGGAACCTTCCGACGGGGCCGAGTACCCGGACATGTACCATCTCCTGAAGAAGCTCCCGGACATAACGGAATATAACAAGATATTGGCCTCATACGGCGACAATGTCCTGACGCTGGTGATCGCCCAGGGAGAGAACCTATTGCTGGCCAACACTTTTGAGGCTGCTGATTTCACTACGGCCGAGTATTTCCTCTTCATGGCGGTGAAGAAACTCCAACTTAACCCTGAAGTCTCCTCGGTTCATTTCCTGACCGATCTCTCGGGTGAGGAAGAGATGTCCCTCTACCGCTATTTCAAGTCAGTCGAGAGGTTATGAGGATCATAGGCGGCCGTCTTAAGGGGAAAAGCATTAATCCTCCAGCGGGTTACAAGGCCCGCCCCACTACCGACTTCGCCCGTGAGGGCCTCTTTAATGTACTCAACAATGAATATGAGTTCGAGGATCTGATGGTTCTCGATCTCTTTGGCGGAACTGGTGCCGTGGCTTTCGAATTCGCCTCCAGGGGTGCCTCAAAGGTCTATTCCGTCGAGATGGTGAGGGAGAATGCCTCATTCATCAAAAGGGAGGCTGAGAGACTCGGCCTGGACAATGTGGTGATGGTCAGGGACAACGTGTTTGACTTCCTGCCTATTTGTCACGAGAAGTTCGACATCGTATTCGCCGATCCCCCTTATGCGTTGGAAGGCTTGGAGACTATTCCGGACAAGGTTTTCGCCCAGGACATACTCCATCCTGGCTGCTACCTGATCCTTGAGCATGGTGACGAGCACTCTTTCGTCAACCATCCACGCTTCAAAAAGGAGAAGCGCTATGGTCGGGTGCACTTCTCCTTCTTCGAATAAGTATTTGATAATAAATTATTTCCCGAGGTTGCCCAAGATGGAGCGGGTGATCTCGCGGGTGATTGTTCGCGTGGCGGCGCTGGTGGCGTTCTTCACGACTTTACCGGCGTTGTCCTTCTTCGTTGTCTTTGACTTCTTGCCGGTCACCTTATTCGAGACCTCGTTGCCGATGGCCGTGGCAGCGGTGGCGGTGACAGCGGTGATGACAGCCTTGACCACCTTGCTCATGATTCCGTTTTTCTTCTTGGCCTCACCAGCAGGAACCTTGGCAGCTTTGGTGGACTTGCCTTTCTTCTCAGTGACTTCCTCCTTGGCCTGCTCGGCTTCCTTAATCTGTTTCTCTTTCTCAGCCATAAGGACTTCGAACGCGCTGTCCCTCTCAAGAAGCTTGTCATATTTGCCATACACCCTTGAGCGGTTGATGATCTGCGACCTTTGGCTGGGGTCGATGGCTCCGATCTGGCTCAGAGGGAAGAGGACCTTCGCTTTCTCTACTATGCTGGGAGCCCCCTTCTCGTCAAGGAAAGAGACCAAGGCCTCACCTGTGGCGAGGTTCGTGATCGCCTCATAGGTGTTGAACTCAGGGTTGGTCCTGAAGGTGTCGGCAGCGACTTGGACCGCCTTCTGGTCACGAGGTGTAAAGGCTCGCAGGGCGTGCTGGACACGGTTACCAAGCTGGCCGAGGATGTTGTAGGGGATGTCAGTGGGGCTCTGGGTCACGAAATACACTCCCACTCCCTTGCTTCGGATCAGGCGGACTACCTGCTCAATCTTGTCTACGAGAGCCTTTGAGGTGTCGTCGAAGAGCATGTGGGCCTCGTCGAAGAAGAAGACCAATCTAGGAAGATCCATATCGCCAACCTCGGGGAGGGTGACATAGAGCTCGGAGAGAAGCCAAAGCAGGAATGTGGAATAGAGTTTCGGCTTGAGCATCAGCTTGTCAGCGGCCAAGACGCTCATCACACCCTTGTTCCCCTCAACGGCTAGAAGATCCATTATGTCGAAAGAAGGCTGGCCGAAGAATTTGTCAGCGCCTTCGTTCTCAAGGGTGAGGAGGGCCCTTTGAATACCTCCTACAGACACTGTGGCGATGTTGCCGTACATCTGTGAATACTCGGAAGCGTGCTCGGAGATATAGTTGAGACAAGCCCTCATGTCCTTGATGTCGTCGAGGAGCAAACCTCTCTCGTCGGCTATCCTGAACATGATGTTAAGCACACCTTCCTGGGCGTCAGAGAGGCCGAGGATACGGGTGAGAAGCTGAGGTCCCATCTGTGAGATGGTGCATCTCATCGGGTGCCCCTGCTCTCCGAACACATCGTAGAAACGCACCGGGCAACTCTGGAACTCGGGGTTCTCTATCCCGAATTCGGGCATTCTCTTCTCAATGAATCCGCTGGTCTTTCCAGGCTGGGATATTCCGGAAAGATCGCCCTTCATGTCAGCCATGAAGCAAGGCACACCGGCCTGGCAGAAACTCTCCGCCATGACCTGTAGGGTGACTGTCTTACCGGTTCCGGTGGCTCCGGCCACAAGTCCGTGTCTGTTTGCCATCTTCCCGACAATCGAGAGAGGGCCTTTGTCGCAATGGGCTATCCAAAGCCCGTGGTTAGAGTCGTACATATCTTCGTTGTTTATTTATTGTCTTTCTGTTTTGAATCATGCCGCATTTTCAGGCAAGACAGCAGGAAGCCTGCCGCCACGAAGGCGATCAATCCGATCCAAGGCGCCAAAGAGGCGTTGACCCGGAATCCCACCTTGTCGACCAGAATGAAGGTGATGCTCACCGATGTCATGAAACACGCCGGGATTCCGCTGACGAGGTACCACAGGCCATTCTTGTTATTGATGAGGTAAACTGTGATTGCCCATAGCGTGAATACCGCAAGGGTCTGGTTGGCCCATCCAAAGTATCTCCAGATCGTGTTGAAACCATTGGAATCTGATATGTTGAACCAGAGAAGCAAAGCAGTGACGATGAACAACGGGATGCTGACCAGCAGCCTGTTGCGTATTGGTTTCTGGTCGAATTTCAAGAAATCCGAGATGATGAGCCTGGTGCTTCTCAAAGCGGTGTCACCGCTGGTGATAGGGGCGGCAACGACTCCGAGTATCGCCAGAATTCCTCCCAAGAGGCCGAGCCAACTCTTAGAGACTGTAGTCACGACAGTGGGTGCGGCAGCGCTGAGGTCGGATCCGCACTCAGCGGCCCCTCCATCAAAGAAGAAATATGAGGACACGGCTGCCCATACAAGGGCGACAAGTCCCTCGGTGATCATCGAGCCGTAGAAAACCGGCCGTCCGAGTTTCTCGTTCTTGAGGCATCGGGCCATAAGGGGACTCTGGGTGGCGTGGAATCCGCTGATTGCTCCGCAGGCGATGGTGATGAACAGGCAGGGGAATATGGGCTGCCCGGTGACTCCCACAGAGGGTCCGCGGTTGCCGAGCCCTTCCCAAAGCTCAGGAATGGAAGGCCATTTTATGAAGAGGCACACCATCAACGCCACAGCCATGAAAATGAGGGCGAAGGCGAAGAGAGGATATACTTTTCCGATGACTTTGTCAATCGGGAGCATCGTGGCGATAAAGTAATATACGAATATCACCGCCACCCAAAGCATTATGGATGAAGAACTTCCGTCTCCAGCCATGCCGCCGAGAATTATGGCGGGACTGTACACGAACACCGCCGCCACAAGCACGAGCAGCAGGACCGTGAACACCAAGACGACGTTTTTAGTACCCTTTCCAAGATACTTTCCCACCAGTTCCGGAAGCCCTACACCGCCTTCCCTCAAGGACATCATACCGCTCAAGTAATCATGGACAGCTCCGGCGAAGATGCATCCGAACACTATCCAGAGATATGCGGCCGGACCGAACTTGGCTCCCATTATGGCTCCAAAGATAGGACCGGTCCCGGCGATATTCAGGAACTGGATCATGAATACTTTCCAAGTGGGCATCGCGACAAAATCCACACCGTCCGCCTTTGAGATAGCAGGGGTAGGACGGGAACTGTCTGGCCCGAATGCCTTCTCCACGAACTTTCCGTAGAGGAGGTAGCCCAGAATAAGGGCTATGATGCTGATGATGAATGAAACCATATCGTACAAATTTAATAAATAATCAGTATATTTGTGAATAGATAGATTAGCGAAATCAACAAATCTCTTAATAATGAAATCAAGACTCATCACAATGGTGGCGGCCGCGTTCGCGGTCGTCATAAGCGCTTCGGCTCAGCAATGGGCTCCGGCCGGCGACAGGATCAAGACAAAGTGGACAGAGGAAGTTTCCCCCACCAACGCTCATCCTGAGTATCCAAGGCCCCAGATGCTCAGGTCTGATTGGAAATCACTGAACGGTTTGTGGGATTATGCGGTCACCCCTAAGTCAGAGCCTTGTCCCAAGGCCTTCGATGGTAAGATCCTTGTGCCTTTCGCCCTGGAGTCCTCACTCTCGGGTGTCGGCCGTCCGCTAACTCCCAAGGATGCCTTATGGTACAGCACTTCTTTTTCCGTTCCTTCGTCATGGAAGGGGAAACGCTTGATTCTCAATTTCGATGCGGTTGACTGGAAGGCTGATGTTTTCGTCAATGATATAAAGGTGGGCTCCCACACTGGTGGTTACACCAGATTCTCGTTTGATGTCACACCTTATGTGAAGAATGGCGCCAACTCCCTTGTGGTCAGGGTTGAGGATGCGTCAGACAATGATTTCCAGCCTCGTGGCAAGCAGGTCAAGGAGCCTCGCGGTATCTGGTACACCTCTGTCTCAGGTATATGGCAAAGCGTGTGGATCGAGCCTGTCGCCCCTACACACATCACAGACTACAATGTCGTGTCGAGCGTCGCTGACAATGCGATAAACGTCACAGTGGACGCCGCTGGTGTGCAGGAAGGTGATGTCGTGAAAGTGTTCCTTCTTGATGGAGGTATCGGGTATTCGACTGAGACGGCAGCCGCCGCGAAAACCGCCGTTGATGGTCAGTATGCTGTCCTTGCCTCCGGAATGGCGGTTCCAGGAGGTACAGTGACCCTCAATGTGAAGAATCCCAAGCTCTGGTCTCCAGAGTCTCCGTATATCTACGGACTTGACATCCAGATACTTCGTGCCGGAAAGGTTATCGACAAAGTCGCCGCTTACGCTCCGATGAGGGAAGTCTCCGCTTACAGGAAAAACGGCAACACGAAGCTTATGGGCTTGAATGGGGAAGTCCTTTTCCAGCTTGGCCCTCTCGATCAGGGTTGGTGGCCTGACGGCCTTTACACGGCTCCCACCGATGAGGCTCTCAAGTTTGATATCCAGAAGACCAAGGACTTCGGTTTCAACATGATCCGCAAGCATGTCAAGGTTGAGCCTGACCGCTGGTACTATTACTGCGACCAGCTCGGAATGATCGTTTGGCAGGACATGCCTTCCTTCGCCGGGAGCAAACACTGGGGCATGTATTATTATGGTGAGGGGGAGGATTGGCCCGCTACCCCCGAGGCCAAAGCCAACTATTACAAGGAGTGGGGAGAGATCCTGAACCAGTTCAAGAAGTTCCAGTGCATCGCCGTGTGGGTGCCTTTCAACGAGGCTTGGAGCCAGTTTGACACGAAGGACGTTGTCGCTTTCACAAAGGCTACCGATCCGACCCGTCTGGTCAACCAGTCTTCCGGAGGAAACTGGGAAGAAGGAGTCGGTGACATCCTTGACAATCACCATTATCCTTATCCCGCTTTCAGGATGTGGGACAAGAATATGATCAATGTCCTTGGAGAATATGGCGGTATCGGTTTCCCTGTGAAGGGACATCTCTGGCAGGATGACAAGAACTGGGGATATGTCCAGTACAAGAGTGGTGATGAGGTGCTCGCCGAGTACGCTGACTTCGCTGAGCAGCTCAAGCAGCTCATCAAGCAGGGTTGCTCCGCTGCCGTCTACACCCAGACTACAGATGTAGAGATTGAGGTCAACGGCCTTATGACTTATGACCGTAAAGTCATCAAGATGGATGAGAAGAAGCTTCGCGCGGTCAACGAAGGTATAATCAAGAGCATGCCGGTGGAATAGAATACTCTACCACCAGAATATAGGTCCTTGGGCATCGTCCCAATCATCGCTCCTGAATGGGGCTAGAGGAAGGCCATAACTGTTGAATAGAAATCCTGGCTGATAGTCTTTGAAACAATATCGGACAGCGACAGGTCTCGGGACTTCAGGACTGCTCACGGCTATGGCCTCTTCAGGTTTGTGGATAAGGGCGGCCTGAGCAGGATAAAAATGCTTGTCTTCTCCCGCGACTTCAAAGCCAGGGATGTATTCTCCTTCATTAAGATTGGTGTGGAGACCTTGCTCCGCATTGCTGACATGGATAATGATCCTGCCACCATCCACTTCATGGGACACATACTCGGGAGACTGATACTCGATTTGTCTGCCGTATCCTAAAGCCAGAGCGCCCCATGCCAGGCGCTTGGAGACCTCTTGTTTGAAGCGGGGATGTATAACGTATTTTTCTCCAAGATCGATGGTCACTGCCATGCTCGCGTTCTTTATACGCTTCAAACTGATTGACTGCTGCTCCCTTAAATAAGCGGCTCTCTTGTTGGCGTAGGGATATTCAAAAGGGGCTATCTGTGTGAAACAGAATGGCATATCCTGGTTCTCGAAGGTTTCTCTCCATAAGGAAATAAAGGAATCCTGGAGATTCGCATAGTCCTTGTAATTAAGAATATTAGACTCTCCTTGATACCATATCAGTCCTTTGATGGTATATTTCCTGAGAGGATAGACCATGGCGTTGAATAGCAGGGTAGGTGTTTGTTGCGGCGAGTTCTTGAAGCGGTCCGGATTCTCTAAGATTGAGAAGTCAGCATCAGGATTGGCGCTAAGGATCGCTTCCCGAGTCATCCATGCCTCGATAGTCGAGGCTCCCCAGTCTGTGATAATCAGTCCTATGGGAACTCCCAGAACATTTTGCAGATAGTCCCCGAAGAAAACCGCACAGGCGCTGATGTCGGGAAGATTTTCCGGTGAATTGGTGACCCATTTGACTTCGCAGTCTTCTTTCGGGGAGAGGCTGTGGTCAAGTGACAGTTGAGCCATCCTTAGGGGCCTTTCCTGACAGGCGCTGGCGATGTAGTCCTGCGCTCCTTCGACATATTGCCCATACTCGAATCCCTTCAGGGGCATCTCCATGTTGTATTGCCCGGAGCAGAGCCACACTTCTCCAATCAGCACATCCTTCAGGGTGATTCTTTTTCCGTCATCTATGGTTATCTCATAAGGGCCGCCGGCGGCCGGAGTCTTGACCCGCACTTCCCAGGCTCCTTTGGAGTCGCTTCTGGCAGATACGGTTTTGTTGTTCCAGGAGCACTTGACTGCCACGGTTTTACCCGCTTCAGTCCAGCCCCATAGTCTGGCGTCTGATTTCTGCTGGAGGACCATGTGATCTCCGATTATTCCAGGCAGTCTGACCTCCGCCCTGGAATAAGTGGAGAATAAAGTGACTGTCAATGCGATAGCCAGCAGCCTCATTATGGATTTATTCATAGAGTTTGAAAACGATTTCTTTCAATTCTTTCCTGGCTTCGAAGACACCGGTGGCAGTCTCTTTGAGACCTTTGGTCATGGACTTGGGATGGAAATACTCTGGAATACGGATTTTTGAAGGCAGGGTGTCATGCCCTGTCAGCCGAAGTTCCAGATAACTGCCATTCCATTTTATTTCCATGTCGATAATCCCTTTTGTCGTGTAGAGATTCTTCACTGTAGTAGTTTCGTTGTCCTTGAGATACTCGTATGGAGTCGCACCCAGTAGAATAAACTCTCCGAGTCTTTCGCTTTCGTAGCATAAGGAGTTGAATATCATATTGATAATGCCGCCACTTCCGCTGCCGTTCGGTTGCCATGGGCAGAATGATGGGTCTTGTATGGAAAAACGCTCCTGGACCAAGTGCATGTCTTTGGTCATTCCATACTTCATTGCCGCCCTCGCTACTCCCCAGGCCTTCTTCCACTCTCCGAGTTCAAGATAAATCTGTTGCCAGTAATTCTCTCCTTGGACGATGTAGTACCTTTCCTGGTCTAGTTTTCCCATGAAGAAGTCATCACCGGCGTTCCGCTCGTAGAAGTTGATGAAATTCTGGAACAGTTCGCTTTCGGGATCAACCAGACCCATTGTCGCAATGGGAGCCATTGTATCGACGTATTGATTGATTCTCGTGATAATTCCCTTACTTCCGTCAGGGCGAAGGACACGGCTGATCTGGCCGTCAGGAAGAGTTAATACTTTAATCGCTTCATGAAGAGCGTCACGATAAAGCTCAAGTTCATTCCTGAACAAAGCGGCGTCCGGGTGCCCGATCCGTTCCAGGAGATCGACGGCTTTGCCAAAACCCAGGAAAGTGAAAAGATCTGTTGTGCCGACAAAGTAGCCTTTCTCTCCATCTCCACCTACCGCGAAAGGCATCAGACCGTAAGTTATTGGACGACTGCCATCAGGGTTCAGTTTTCTTGTCGCTTTAACCTCTCCCGAAATCCATTTCAAGGCTTTGAGGATTTTAGGGAGAAAATCTTCAAGGAATTGTTGGTCATTCGAGTAAAGATAATACTCGCTCGCCAGATCAAGAGCCATCCCTGTGGTGTTCGCCCATCGTGGACCTGTGGTTCCGACAGCCCCTTCGAGTGTCGTGAATTCTCCTTCCGGAGGGAATCCGGAGTCTTGAAGAGAGAAGATAAAGTCAAGGGCTTGTCTTACGATTTCGAGATGTCCGGTCCTCAACATTGGCCTAAGCATCTGGACAGCTTCGAACACCCATACATAGAATCTTTCAGATGATCCTCCCTGACCCGTCTGAAGCCATTGCCTACCAGGATACCGGTAAAGCATTTGCATGATATTGAGCTGAAGATAAGTGGCGATATCTCCCCATTCCATTGTCGGGAATTGGATATCTAAGTCTTTATCTGAGAACAAGGAGGTATAACCTTCCAAGGCTTTCTCTTTGATCTGCGGATATGTTAATTCAGCGAGCGCATCCTTATGTGCGGGAGACACATTCTTCTCGTCCATCAAGAGTTTGATGTCAAAAGAACATGACTCTTCAGGATCCAGCCGTTTCTCAAAGCGTATCACATCCTTTAGCTCATGCAATCTGTAAGGTCTCGTCACGTAACCGGAACGATTGTACATGTGTCCTTTTTTCTTGTTGAAAGAATCTTCGCTGAAAGACACCAGATCAATCCAATCCATCTTTATTCCGTCGTGGTCTATTTGTCCTAGTGTGCCGTCTCCGGAATGGAGAGTGTCACCAGACAGAGTGACTCCTTCGGTGTTTTTCCAGTATGAGGCATCCCACTCGTAAGGGAGGTAATGGTAAGTGAACATTTTGTCCTCAGGCGCATATCCTATTTTGGCCCAGATGTTAGCGCCCTGGGTATATTCCTCTTTGTTTGTCACATTGATGTGAATATCCAGAAGCGTCTGGTTTCCTGTAAGATGGGTCGAGGAGTAGATGAACTGGTACTCTATATTGTCGGCAAAATAGGTGGCATGAACAATA
>JAFROA010000208.1 GCA_017429885.1 Bacteroidales bacterium
ATATGTTTTTCGACACACACAACCATAGCCAATTTTCTTTTGACGGAGGCGCCACCACGGTGGAAAAAAGCGTTAAGGCAGCAGTTGACAAAGGTTTTGGAGGGATTTGTTTCACCGACCATTGCGATTACTTTGTCCCCAAGATGAAAGAGGAATTCGAGCCGATAGTCTGCGAGGTTTTTGACGTGAAAGCCCAGCAGGCGGAGATCGACCGTGTCAGCGGCCTTGTGGCTGAGGGAGCTTTTGGAAGGGCCGCCGCGAAGAAGTTCAAGGTTCTCAAGGGAATAGAGATAGGCCTTTACGAGGATAGCCGTGAGCTCAACAAGAACATCCTGGCCGCGCAGTCATTCGACCAGGTCATCGCCTCTGTACATTATCTCGAGGACACTGATCCTTATTTCGGGCCTTATTACAAGGGCAAGAATTGGAAGGAAGCCTATGGCCGTTATCTTGAGACACTGCTGCGCGAGATGAGGAAGCTGGGCGATTTTGACATCATGGGTCATTTCGACTATATTGTCCGTTACGCCCCATATCCTAAAGAGAGTATCCAGTACAGGGATTTCCCGGGCCTTATTGATGAGATATTGAAATATCTGATAGAGAACGGCAAAGGGCTTGAGATCAATACCAAGACATATAGGCAGTATGGGCTCAGGACCCCGGAGCTTGACCGGGACATCCTGATCAGGTACATGGAGCTTGGAGGGGACATCATTTGTCTGGGCTCCGATTCTCACAAGCCAGAACAGGTTGGGACGAAGTTCGAGTATTTCGCCCAGTATGTGAAAATGTTCGGTTTCAGGCGGCTGGGGCATTTCGAGAACCGCCGTCTTAAGATGGTGACGATTTAGGACGCGACCTCGCAGAGGAACTTGATCCTGACAAGCCTTATCTCCAACTCGTCATAATCCGGCTCCAGGGCGGCCCGGGCCTCCTCGAGGGAATCGGATGACGCCTCGTTCTTGAAGTAATCGAATATCTCTTCGACGATGTCATCGTCGATCACTTGACGGATATAATAGTTGAGGTCCAACTTTGTGCCCGTGGAGACAATCCCCTCGATGTCTTCGATCAATTTATCCATGTCCATGCTCCTGGCGTCCGCTATGTCCTCAAGTGAAAGCTTGCGGTCCACGCTTTGGATAATGAATATCTTGTCCGCCGACTTTGTCGGGGCGGACTTGACCACGAACTCCGCCGGCCTTGTGATGTCATTCTCCTCAACATAGGCCTTGATCAACTCGATGAACTCCTTGCCATATTTCCTGGCCTTACCTTCGCCTACACCCTGACAGCTATGCAACTCGTTGAACGTGATTGGATATAGTATTGACATGTCTTCCAAGGCAGGATCGCCGAAAATGATCCAAGGTTGCAAATTCAGCCTCTTGGACATGTCTTTCCTCAGGTTCTTCAGCATCGACAGCAAGACCGGATCTCCACCGCCGCCTCTCATGGCGGCCTTGTCGGAGGCGGCATCATCGTCGTCATCGTCGCTGTCCTTGCCCACGAAGACGCGGTCCTCCACAAGCCTGATCTCCCACGGGTTCGAGTAGAACTCTTCTCCCTTCTCAGTTACATAGATAAGGCCATAAGACTCAATTTCTTTGCCCAGAAGGTGGAGAAGAAGCCCCTGGTGGATGACGGCGCTCCAGAACCTGTCGCTATGGTCTTTGCCTTCACCGAACAGAGGAAGGGTGTCATGCTTGTATGATTTCACCATCGCATTGGACCGCCCTGAGAGAACCATCGCCAGATGCTCTATCTTGAAGTGCTCCGGGAGGGATTTGATAAGCCTGATCGCCAGGCACATCTCCTTGCGTCCGTCAAAGGTAGGCTTAGGGTTGACACAGTTGTCGCACACGCCACAGTTGTCTTTCGGATAATCCTCCCCGAAATAATTGAGCAGCATCTTCCTGCGGCATTGGCTGGTCTCGGCGTAAGCCACGGTCTCCATCAGCAACTGCCTTCCGATCTCCTGCTCGGAGATCGGTTTTCCGAGCATGAATTTCTCGAGTTTCTGGATATCCTTATAGCTATAGTATGTGATGCAGTCCGCCGCCTCACCGTCCCTTCCGGCACGACCGGTCTCCTGGTAGTATCCCTCGATGCTCTTTGGAATATCGTAGTGAATCACAAACCTGACGTCCGGTTTGTCAATCCCCATACCGAAGGCGATGGTCGCCACGATAACGTCCACATCCTCCATCAGGAAGCGGTCCTGGTTCTCAGCCCTTGTCTTGGCATCCAGTCCGGCATGGTAGGGAAGAGCCTTTATTCCGTTGATACTCAATAGGCTTGCTGTCTCTTCCACCTTCTTGCGGCTTAGGCAGTAAATGATTCCAGACTTGCCGGGATGCTGTTTGATGTAGCGGATGATGTCTTTCTCGGCGTCCACTTTATCCCGGACCTCATAGTAGAGATTTGGCCTGTTGAAGGAAGACTTGAACACGGTGGCGTCCATGATGCCGAGGTTCTTCTGGATGTCGCTCTGCACCTTAGGAGTCGCCGTCGCTGTCAAGGCTATCACCGGGGCTTTACCGATGGTCTGGATCATATCCCTTATCCTGCGGTACTCAGGACGGAAGTCATGCCCCCATTCTGAGATACAATGAGCCTCATCCACCGCATAGAAGGAAATTTTTATCTCTTTCAGGAGATCGATATTCTCTTCCTTGGTTAAGGATTCAGGCGCCACATAAAGGAGTTTGGTGACTCCCGACAACAGGTCCTGACGGACCTCCTGGATCTGCGCCTTGCCGAGCGATGAGTTGAGGAAATGGGCAATGCCTATGGTTTTCTCCTCGAAACCGCGGATGACGTCCACTTGATTCTTCATCAATGCGATAAGGGGAGAGATCACGATCGCTGTGCCAGGCATGACGAGCGCCGGCAATTGGAAGCATAGAGACTTACCGCCTCCTGTGGGCATAAGCACGAAGGCGTCCTTTCCCTCGATCAGGTTGCGTATAATGGCTTCCTGGTCACCTTTGAAGGCATCGTAGCCGAAGAAGGTCTTCAGTTTTGAGTGCAGTAGAGCGGAATCAATCTCCATGATTGGATGTGGTTTTCATAAATATAGTCAAAGTTTTTGTAAATGGCAAACCAAATCAATATTAATAATGTAAATCTCAATTATTTTTGCGATATTCGCGCCCTAAGTGATAACTCATAAAAGCTATAAATATGAAAAGAGTAATCAAGTTTTTCGCTGTCGCGGCCATGGTTATTTCGGCCGTGGCTTGCAACTCCGCCAAGCCGGCCGGCGTGGCTAAGGAGCTCGTTCCTTCAAAGGGTGAGATTGACTCAGTCAGTTACCTTCTCGGTATAAACTTCGGTTCCATGATCAAAGGTTACAACATGGGTGACCTCAATTTCTCCGAGATCAAGAGGGGAATCGATGATTTCGTGCATGCCAAGGGCAACCAGCGTGACACCGACTTTGTCAAGCAGTTCAAGGTCAATCCTGAGCAGATGAATGAGGTCATCAGCGGCTTCATTGAGAAGAGATCAGCGTACGTCGCGGCCATCAACAAGGCGGAGCAGAACAAGTTCTTCGACGAGGTGAAGAAGCAGGCTGGAGTCGAGGCTTCCGAGTCAGGTCTTTGCTATCTCATCAAAGAGCCCGGTAACGACACCAAACCCGGTCCCAAGGACACTGTCTATGTGCACTACAAACTCACTCTCAAGGACGGTACCGTCATCGAGGAGGTCCCCGAGGGCCAGCCTTCTGTCATGCTGACTCTCAACAGGGTTATCCCTGGTTGGACTGAGGGTCTCCAGCTCCTCGGCGAGGGTGGAAAGGCTGTCCTTTATGTTCCCGCTGAGCTTGGATACGGTGAGCGTGGTTCCAACGCCATCGAGCCCAACACTCCTCTGGTGTTCGACATCACCCTGGATTCAGTCAAGCCTTTCGTTGAGCCTGTCCAGGAGCCTGCCAAGAAGTAAGCTGATGGCTGCGCTTGAATTGGAGGGGCGCATCTCCCGGAAAGAGGCCAAACTAAGTGGCCAAAGTCCCAGGGGTTCCTGGGTTAAGCAAGATTTCATCCTTGAGTATCAGGATGGTAACTTCCCCGCGGAGGTTTGCTTCACTTCATTTGGAAATGAGAAAGTCGCCGAACTGGACAAGTTCCAGGTCGGCGACCTTGTTAAAGTGTCTTTCAATTTGAGGGCCAGGGAGTATAATGGCCGTTGGTACAATGACGTGCGAGTATGGCGTATCTCTCCCTTGTCTCCCGCTCAGGAACAGGCACCCGCTCCGGCTCCTTCCCTGGATGATATGCCGGTCGACATGCCGTCAGTGGAGGATTTATCCAACGACCTCCCTTTCTAGGTGAGGTCGTCGTCGCTCTCTCCCATTATAATCACAAGGTGGTCACCCACGACCAGTTCCATGCTCCCATGAGGGACAAGGAAACGCTCTCCGCGCCTGACCATCAATACCCGTATTCCGTGAGGTAGATGCAGATCCCTTAATGTGG
>JAFROA010000209.1 GCA_017429885.1 Bacteroidales bacterium
CGGCGCCGGCCAGATGAACCGTGTCGGCAGCGCCGAAATCGCTTTGAAACAGGCTTGCGCTGCCAGTCTAGATGGCGAGACCACTGCCACCCTCGGCACGTTAAGAGGGGGGACCGTGAGCGAAGCGAACGGTGGGGCCGAGCGAAGCGGGGCGGTCTGGCTGTCAGAGCCTTCTTCCGCTGGTGGCCTTGTGCTAGCCTCCGACGCCTTCTTCCCGTTCGACGACTGCGTCACCCTGGCTGCGGAATACGGCGTCAAGGCCATCGTGCAGCCGGGCGGCTCAATCCGCGATGAGGACTCCATCAAGAAATGCGACGAGCTCGGCATCGCCATGCTCTTCACCGGAGAAAGACACTTCAAACATTAGAAATATATGGGAATCAATTCATTACTCCCTTGGAAAAACAGCAACGTCGAGATTGACAAAAAAGCTTTCGAAGATTTCAGGCGCAGAATGTCGGTGCTTTCTGACGCGAAAGTGCTGGTTGTCGGAGGCGGAGGAAGAGAGCATGCCATAGTGGATGCTCTTTCCCGCTCAAGTCATGTGGGAAAGATATATTGCGCCCCCGGCAATGCCGGAATTGCCGCCCAAGCGGAATGTGTGCCGATCAAAGACACTGAGATAGATAAGCTCCTGGACTTCGTAAAGGAAAAAGGAGTGGATCTGACCGTTGTCGGACCAGAAGCATCCCTATCCGCTGGAATCGTCGATTTGTTCACGAGAGCGGGAAAGACCATATTCGGACCGACAAAAGCAGCCGCCACGATTGAATCCAGCAAGGATTTCGCCAAGCGGCTCATGGAGAAATACGAGGTTCCGACAGCCGCATACAAGACGTTTGACAATTTCGAGGAAGCTCTTGGATATGTCCGTGAAGGCTCCTTCCCCGTGGTTCTGAAATATGACGGGTTAGCCGCCGGAAAGGGAGTGGTCATCGCTGAGTCTCTCGCCGAGGCGGAGACGGCGCTGAAAGATATGCTGCTCGATGACAAATTCGGCCACGGCAAAGTGGTTGTCGAGGAGTTTATGACCGGACCGGAGTTCTCATTTCTTTGCTTTGTCTGCGGAGAGGAGGTATTCCCGATGGTCCTTTCTCAGGATCACAAACGCGCCTTTGACGGAGATAAAGGGCCCAACACAGGAGGCATGGGGGCATATTCCCCGCTACCTTTCATCACGGAAGAGGATTATGGATATGCCCTGGAGAATATCATGAAACCTGTGGCGGCGGGAATGGTCGCTGAAGGTTGTCCGTTCAAGGGGGTTCTCTATGGAGGTTTGATGAAGACCCCTCAGGGTATCAAGGTCGTTGAGTTCAACTGCCGTTTCGGAGATCCTGAGACCGAGGTGGTCCTGCCGAGACTTGAGACAGATATCTTCGAGGTTTTCTGCGCTATCGCTGAAGGGGGCTCGGCTCCGGAACTTCCTGAAGGAACTATAGCCATGGAAGGACTCACAGTTCCTGCATCAGCCATGATGCCTGATCTCAAGTGGTCCGAAGATGCCACACTGGGCTTTGTGATGGCCTCAAAGGGGTATCCTGGCTCTTACGAGAAAGGCTTTGAGATCACCGGCCTTGAAGACGCCCTATCCGATCCCGCCATCCGTGTATTCCACATGGGTACCAAACTGTCGCCGTCCGCATTCGCGACCGCAGGAGGAAGAGTACTGATGGTTGTCGGATCCGGAAAAGACTTGAGAGAGGCTAGGGATAAGGCATTGGCGGCAGTGCGAAAGATTCATTGCGACAATCTATTCTATAGGACAGACATAGGACATTGGGTTTTATAACGAACGAGACAAATGGTAATTAGTGGAAAAGAATTGGCGGCCAAACTTAAGGCCGAAATGGCTGTACAAGTGGCCACGTTCCCTGAGAAATACGGCAGAGTGCCTCATTTGGTGGTGATTCTGGTCGGGAATGATCCCGGAAGCCAGACTTATGTCAGGAATAAAGAGAAAGCCTGCGACGTGGTGGGTTTCAAGCATACTACATTCAGAATGCCGGAGGAGACCTCCGAAAAGGAAGTCCTTGACAAGATAGCCGAGCTTAACGCGGATGACCTTGTGGACGGAATCCTGGTCCAGTTGCCTCTCCCCAGGCATATTTCCGAGACAAAAGTCATCGAGGCTATATCCAGGGAAAAGGATGTGGATGGATTCCACCCCCTTAACACAGCTGCGCTTTGGCAGAAAAGGCCTAATTCCTCATGTGTTGTCCCTTGCACCCCTATGGGAATAATCAAACTCTTGGAAGCCGCTGATTATGAGATAGCTGGCAAGAAAGCGGTGGTTCTGGGGCGTAGTCAGATCGTTGGTCTTCCCATATCAAAACTCCTTCTTGACAGGAACGCTACCGTGACCATCTGCCACTCCAGGACAAAGGACTTGGCCGAGGTCACCAGGCAAGCGGATATCATTGTCGCCGCCATCGGCAAGGCCAAGTTTGTGACAGGGGATATGGTCAAGGAAGGAGCGGCTGTTATCGATGTTGGGATGGATCTGGACGAGAACGGTAAACTTTGCGGCGACGTGGATTTCGTTTCCGTCGAGCCCAAGGCATCAGTTATCACACCTGTTCCCGGTGGAGTCGGTCCCATGACTATCTGCTGCCTGATGTCCAACACCATCCAGTGCTTCCTGGCCAGAATGAAAGCTTAGATAGTTTACGCATCATGAATAGATTGGAATTCCTGAAGAGGGCAGGTGCCCTGGTCGCCGCCGGTTCTTTTTATCCGGTTTTGACGAACAACTTGTTCGCCCGTCCGATGGGGGCGAATGACCGTATCAATGTGGCGCTCATCGGCTGCCGCAACATGGGATGGGGAGACCTGAACGACGCTCTTCTCAGGCCAGAGGTCCGTTGTGTCGCTTTGTGCGATGTCGATCGTAAGATCCTTGAAGATCGTGCCGCGGAATTGGAAAAACGGACCGGTGTCAAACCTGACCTTTATGGCGATTACCGTAAACTGCTTGAACGTCAGGATCTGGATGCCGTGATTATAGGCACTCCCGACCATTGGCATTGTCTGCAGATGGTAGATGCCTGTGCGGCAGGGAAGGATGTGTATGTCGAAAAGCCGATCGCCAATTCAATAGGCGAATGCGACCTTATGGTGAAGGCCGCAAAAAAATACGGCAGGGTTGTGCAGGTTGGGCAGCAGCAGCGCAGCGCTACTTTGTGGAACAGCATGAAGAAGTACATAGACAGCGGGAAACTCGGCCGAATCGCCAAGGTGAATGTGTGGGCGAATTTCGCATATGCCCGCATCACGAACCCCGTTCCGGATCAGGAACCTCCTCAGAATGTGGACTTTGACTTCTGGCTCGGACCGGCCCCACAGCGCACTTTCAATCCTAAGCGTTTCCACGGGTCGTGGAGGATGTTCTGGGATTACGGAGGAGGCCTCATCACAGACTGGGGCGTTCACCTGCTCGATATGGCTTTATGGGGCATGAATGTGAAGGGTATGCCCAACCGTGTCATGGCATCTGGCGGCAACCACCAGGATCCTATGAATTACGCTGAGACATTCGACACCATGTCCGTGGTTTACGAGTTCGATGATTTCATCATCAATTGGGACAATGTGACTATCGAGACCGGTCCATATAACAAGAATTATGGGGTGGAATTCGTGGGTGAGAACGGAAGTCTGGTGGCTAATCGTGAAAGCTGGGAGGTTCTGCCCTTCAAAGACAGGATCGAGCCTTTCCAGAGCCTGCCTGATTATCTTGACCACCGCGACCATCTGGCCAATTTCATAGATTGCATGAAAAAGCGCGAGATGAACACCGCCTGTACGATAGACAACGGGGCATTGTGCGCCAAATACGCCCATCTTGGCAATATATCCGCCCGAGTTGGCTCGGATATAGTCTACGATGACGTCCGCAAGAAATTCAACAACAAGGACGCCAACAAGTTGTTCATCAAGGAATACAGGAAGCCTTGGAAACTTCCCGTATTATAATGAGACTTGCTCTTTAGATTGTTTTCCATATATTTGTATATATTCACTTAGCAAATTTGTTTATTATGAAAAGAACTCTCCTTCTTGGGATTATCCTTTCTGTAGTCATGTCCCTCCCCGGAATGGCTCAGGACAAAACCGTTAAAAAGATCATCGAGATCGGCCAGACGGACAACCGCGTGATGGATCACAACAACCATCTGTCAAATTATATCGGCGGACGTCCGGTTGGTTCTTCCGCTTTGACTCACGCTGAGGCTTGGGTCAAGGAGCAGTTCGAGTCCTGGGGTCTTGAGGTCATGGTTCAGGAGGCCGGCGAGATCAATGTCGGCTTCGACCGCGGTCCCTGGTTCGGCCGTATGCTCAGCGAGGACGGAATGAATCTTCATTTCGGAACTCCTTCATACACAGCGCCTACCAAAGGCAAGCAAACAGGTATTGTCTTGATCGAGCCTCATTCCAGGAGGGAGTTCGAGAAGATGAAGGGTGCTTTGAAAGGTGCCTGGGTTCTCCTCGACGCCGAGTCCAATGGAATGGCTATAGACTGGTCTGACAAGGCTAACGAGGCAAGGGCCGAGGTCATTAAGAAGAATGAGGAGATCGACCGCAAGAATATGGAGATCCGCATGTATAACTACACTCATAGGGATGAGACTCCAAAGGAGATGTTGCCTTATGAGAAAACAGTGGCTCCTTTCTACAAGGAGATGGTCGAGGCTGGAGTAGCTGGTTTCATACGCTCCGCCAAGGTGCCCCTCCGCATCATGTATGACAGGGCAAACTGCTACAATATCACCATGGAGAATCTTCCTACGGTTTGTGATATCTGCCTGGATGAGGCCCAGTTTGACATAATCAAAAAGAAAGTCGAGAGAAAGGACATTTTCCAACTCGAGTTTGACATCCGTAACCATTTCTACCGCGGCCCTGTCAAGTACCACAACATCATCGGAATCATCAAGGGCAGCAAGTATCCTAATGAATATGTCCTGACCGGCGGCCACCTTGACGCCTACGACAATGGTGGCGGAGCGGTGGACGATGGCAACGGCGCCAGCCTCAACATGGAAGTCGCCAGGATGCTCGCGACAGCGGGTGCCAAGCCCAAGCGCTCGATCATGGTCTGCATCTGGACCGGTGAGGAATATGGCCTTCTTGGATCCAAGTTCTTTGTCGAGAACAAGACCGTTCCGCTTGAGAAGATATCCAACTACATCAACAGGGACGGTGGTCCTTTGATGTCCACGGGTGTGACTGTCCCTCCGGCCATGTACGACGACTATGTGAAAATCTGTGAGCCGATCATGAACCTCGATCCCGAAGTTCCGTTCACTGTCAATAAGAGGGAAGGCGAGCCTCGTCCGAGACCCACTTCAGCAGGTGGCAGCGACCATGCTTATTTCGCCATGAACGGGGTTCCGACCATCGGTTTCCAGGAGACTGATCCTAGGGGCTATAATTTTGAATATCAGGAGATTTGGCATACTGAGAGAGACATCTACAACAAGGTGATTCCGGAATACATGGAGCATTCCGCCACCGTGACCGCCGTGGTTGTCTATGGTCTCGCCAATCTCGATCACCAGCTTTCAAGAACAG
>JAFROA010000210.1 GCA_017429885.1 Bacteroidales bacterium
AGCGGGGCTGGGACGACCGCTGGAAGGAATTCTCCGACGTTGCCGAGAAGGGCCAGGCCCTGATGGCGGAGCTCCTCGCCCTGGTCGATGAGGACACGGCCGCCTTCAACCGCATCATGGACGTGTTCTCCATGCCCAAGGGCACCCCGGAAGAAAAGGCAGCCCGCGCCGCTGCGATGGAAGAAGCGACGCTCTACGCCGCATCGGTTCCCCTGAAGACCATGGAAGCGTCCCTGAAGGCCCTGCCGCTGGCGCTTGAGATGGCGCGGAAGGGCAATCCGGCATCGGCCTCCGACGCAGGCGTCGCGGCCCTCGCCGCCGTCGCCGGCATCCGCGGCGCCGCCCTCAACGTCCGCATCAACGCCGCCGGTCTCACCGACAAAGCCCCGGCGGAGCCCCTCCTCGCCCGCGCCGACGCCATCATCGCCGAGGCCCTCGCCCTGCAGGAGGAAGTGCTTGCTGCGGTCGATCGAAGCATTGAATCGTAATCTTATTCTCCATCATGTCAGGAAAACACTGCCTCTTATTTCTGCTCTTTTTAGCTTCTCTAACCACGGCCGTCTTCTCCATGTCCGACAACAGCAATCCTGACAACCAGACAGAATTGGAGGAACTGAAAGGTTTTACTGAAACTTATTGATCAGGACAGAAACAAGAACATAAGAAAGCATCAACTGTCGTCCGCTGAAAAAGTTATCCGGCACAAATGAAAACACGAAGTTATCATTACAACAACTCCACCATCACCATTGTGTTCGGTGACATCCTTGACTCAAAGGCTGAAGTGATCGTCAGTTCAGACGACACGGGGATCAGCATGTCCGGAGGTGTCTCGGGAGCCATTCTCCGGAAAGGAGGCGAGATCATCCGGGAAGATGCCCAGAAAAAGCTTCCTGCCCAAATGGGGGATGTCATCGTCTCGACCTCAGGCGCCCTGCAGTACCAGAAATACGTTTTCCACTGCCTTACCTTGGATTTTGACTACAAAATGGACACCCTGGAAGGCCGATGGGCGAATTCTGACGACATGAACAACTACATCCTGCAGCATTCGGTGGATAAGTGCTTCCGCCTGCTTCAGGTACTGGACCTTCATTCCATGGCTTTTCCCTGTATCGGTGCAGGCTTGGCGCATATCCCGCTTGAACAAGTGGCGGAGAACATGGCCGACGTCATCTCGTCCAACCTGTGCAAGACCCAGAAGCCCTATGAGATAGAATTGTATCTTTACGAGAGCACGGGATTTGACAACAATCGGAAAAAGATGTCGGAGATGGACTACATCGACATGTTTGAGAAATTTGCCATCAAGTCAGCTCTGTATCAGCACGAGGTGGAAATCCATTACCAGCCGGCAAAAGAAACGTCGGACAGCCCGGTTACCGGCTTCATGGATATTCCCAAACGAGAGGAGATGGACCATGAAGTGTTCATCAGCTATTCCCGGAAAGACATGGAATCCGTCAATGTCATCAGGGAATTGCTGGACAGGAATGGAATCTCCTACTGGATAGACAAGGAGGGGATTTTCAGCGGCGAGAATTACAAGGAGGTGATTGTCGATGCCATCGAAACGGCCCGGGCGGTTCTGTTCGTCTCGTCCGAGCATTCGAATGAATCCATAAACGTCATCAGAGAACTGGGATACGCAGTCAAGCAAAGCCGGACCATCATTCCCGTTCTCCTCGATGACACCCCCTATGCCAAAAGTGTACGCCTGGACATCGCCGACATTCACCAGATTGATTTCAAAGAAATAAAATCGGCAGAAAAAGAACTCATCACCAGCATTCGGTATGTGCTGGGAATACAGACTTCCAAGCAACAAGAACAGTCCTAATTTACAAGACTATGAATTTATTCCAAGAAGAAATACTGGCGGGCATCCCGGCGGAACTGCCGGAGGTGAAACCCTACGACCCGGAAATCAACCACGCTCCCAAGCGGAAGGATATCCTCACGGACAAGGAAAAAGTATTGGCCCTCAAGAACGCCCTCCGGTACTTCCCGGAGCGGCATCATGCCGTGCTGGCGAAAGAGTTTGCCGAAGAACTCCACAAGTACGGCCGCATATATATGTACCGGTTCCGCCCGTCCTACGAGATGTACGCGAGACCCATTGACGAGTATCCGGCGAAGTCCCGCCAGGCGGCGGCTATCATGGCAATGATCCAGAACAACCTGGATCCGAGGGTTGCGCAGCACCCTCACGAGCTTATAATTTATGGCGGGAACGGAGCCATATTCCAGAACTGGGCGCAATACAGGCTCACCATGCGCTACCTCGCCACGATGACCGACGAGCAGACTCTCGCCATGTATTCCGGGCACCCTATGGGGCTATTCCCCAGCCATAAGGACGCACCGAGGGTCGTGGTGACAAACGGGATGGTCATCCCGAACTACTCCAGCCAGGACGACTGGGAGAGATTCAACGCCATGGGCGTCTCGCAGTACGGACAGATGACAGCCGGCTCGTACATGTACATTGGCCCTCAAGGCATTGTTCACGGCACGACGATCACAGTCATGAACGCTGCCCGGAAACAACTGAAAGCCAGGAATATACCCAGCACGAACGAGAACATGAAAGGATTGCTCTTCGTTACGGCCGGCCTGGGAGGCATGTCCGGCGCCCAACCTAAAGCCGGCAATATCGCCGGAGTCGTGAGCGTCACAGCCGAAATTAACCCGCTGGCCGCCCGCAAGCGTTTTGACCAGGGCTGGGTGGATGAGTTGCACGAGGATCTGGATGAACTCATCCCAAGGATAAAGGAAGCCGTCTCCGGCAAGGAAACGGTGTCCCTCGCTTATGTTGGCAATGTTGTGGACTTATGGGAAAGGCTCGCCGTCGAGCAAATCCGAGTCGATCTCGGCTCCGACCAGACTTCGCTCCATAATCCATGGGCTGGTGGCTATTACCCAGTCGGATTGACTCTTGAAGAGTCCAAACGTATGATGGCAGAGGAGCCGGAGAAGTTCAATAAAGCTGTCAGGGAGTCCCTCCGGAGGCAGGTGGCCGCCATCAACAAGTTGTCTGACAAGGGGATGTATTTCTTTGACTACGGCAACGCCTTTCTCTTGGAGTCATCCAGGGCTGGCGCCGATGTGATGGGACCTGACGGATTGTTCCGCTATCCATCCTATGTCCAAGACATCATGGGACCCTTGTATTTCGACTTCGGTTTCGGCCCCTTCCGCTGGGTCTGCATGAGCGAGGATCCCGAGGATCTGGCAAAGACGGACCAACTGGCCGTCAAAGTGCTTTCAGAAGAGGCGGAGACAGCCCCTGAGGATATCCAGGGGCAGCTTAGGGACAATATCCACTGGATCGAGGAGGCCGGACGCAACAACCTCGTCGTAGGCTCCCAAGCAAGGATTCTTTACGCCGACCGGGAGGGCAGGACGAATATTGCCCTCGCTTTCAACGATGCGATAGCCAACGGCGAGATCTCAGCGCCCATAGTCCTCGGCCGCGATCACCATGATGTCTCAGGAACGGATTCCCCATTCCGCGAGACATCCAACATTTACGACGGATCCCGGTTCACCGCCGACATGGCAATCCAGACCGTGATCGGCGACTCGTTCCGTGGTGCGACCTGGGTCTCCATCCACAACGGTGGAGGTGTCGGTTGGGGCGAGGTGATAAACGGAGGTTTCGGGATGGTCATAGACGGTTCCCCCGATTCCGCCCGCCACATACGCCAAATGCTGTTCTGGGATGTCACTAACGGCATCGCCCGCCGCTCCTGGGCGAGAAACGAGGGCGCCAGAAGCGCCATAATAAGAGAAATGGGCCGAACCCCGGGCCTTGAAGTCACAATTCCGAACTTGACAGATGACTCTTTGATCACTAAAGCTTTGGAAGAATAATGACGCACATCATCTCGAAAGATCATCTCAGCCTTCAGAGGCTTAAAGAAATCCTTTACAACCGTGAGAAGCTTGAACTCGGCCCAGAAGCCAGGATCGCTATTGAGAAATGCCGCTCCTACCTTGACGGCAAGATGGAGGATATCAGCCGTCCTGTATATGGGATAACTACCGGCTTCGGATCGCTTTACAATGTCACAATCCCCTCAGACCAGCTTTCCCTACTCCAATACAACCTTGTAGTGAGTCATGCATGCGGTACGGGAGAGACAGTGAGGCCTGAGATTGTCAAGCTTATGCTGCTCCTCAAGGCCCAGTCCCTCTCATACGGCCATTCCGGAGCGCAAATCATTACTGTCCAGCGGCTTCTGGACATGTTCAACAACGACATCCTGCCTGTTGTGTACCAGCAGGGGTCTTTGGGAGCGTCAGGAGACCTGGCTCCCCTGGCCCACCTCAGCCTGCCGCTCCTGGGTCTTGGGAAGGTCCTGTACAAAGGCGAAGTCAGACCTAGCGAAGAGGTCTGGAAGGAGATGGGATGGGAGCCTATAACCTTGCAGTCAAAGGAAGGCCTAGCCCTCCTGAACGGAACCCAATTCATGAGCGCACATGCGATCTGGTGCCTGATTCAATGCCACAGG
>JAFROA010000211.1 GCA_017429885.1 Bacteroidales bacterium
CTCCATCTCGCTCACGGAGTCAGAGGTTGCGCATCCGGGTTGAGATACGTGCTATATCTATATATGACAGCCTTGGACGATCCCTCAAAGGTCATAGCCGAGCCGGCGGGATTCTTTATGGCTCCGGAAGGCGATGAATATCAAGGTGATGTGATGAATGTCCTGTTCAGCAATGGTTGGATATGTGACCCTGATGGAAAGGTCTTCATCTACTATGCGTCCTCTGACACAAGAATGCACGTGGCCACTTCCTCAGTTGACAGGCTTGTGGATTATTGCATCCACACCGCCCCTGACGGGATGAGGACAGGAACCTCGGTCGCCACCCTTAATAAACTCATAGATAAGAATTTGGGCGTAACAATCTAATCCGATAGTTATGAGGAGGTTGCTCTTTCCGTTTGTTATCACCCTTCTCGTCCTGCAAGGTTGTTCCGGCAGCCGTTATAATGTGAGAGGGGATAAGGTCGAAGTGAAGGCTGGTTCCGTCTCAATCCGTCTCCAGGTGGTCTCTCCAGAGATCATCAGGGTTTCAGCGATGCCTGAAGGCGTCCGCTTCCCCGAGAGGAAAAGCTTGGTGGTTGTCAGTCAGGATAACACCCCGGATTTCAAAGTCTCAAGCGTTGGGGATACCGTTGTAGTGAGGACTTCAGCTCTCACCGCCGAGGTCTTGCCTGACGGAACACTGTGTTTCCTTGACTCCGCAGGTAATCTTTTGGCAGGGAACGGGAGGACTTCTTTTGAGCCGATTGAGGTTGAGGGCAAGAAGGCCTACTCAGTCCTGACAAGGTTCTCTTCCAGCTCCGATGAGTCCTTTTACGGCCTTGGTCAGCATCAGGCAGGCGAGTTCGACCATAAAGGCAAGAGTGAGGAACTATACCAGTATAACACCAAGGTGAGCGTGCCATTCGTCGTCTCTACAAAAGGCTACGGAGTGCTTTTCGACGCTTATTCATTGTCCCGTTGGGGGAATCCCGAGCCCTACAAGCAACTCGGGGATATGTTCACCCTATACGACAAGGATGGCGTGAAGGGGGGATTGACCGGCACATATAAGACCAGTGACGGGAAGACTCTTGTCCGTCGTGAGGACTCGCTCTATTTTGAGAATGAGTTTGTCATCAAGAACTTGCCCGAGATTCCTTTGAGCGGGGCCAGGGTTGAGTATGAGGGTTTCCTGGAAGCTCCGGAAACAGCTGAGTATCACTTTATTCAATATTATGCTGGTTTTCAGGAGACGTTCATCGGAGGTGAGAAGGTCATGCCCCGCCTGTGGCGTCCGGCTTGGAATCCTAACAGTAAGAAATACACTTTTTCTTTAAAGAAGGGGGAGAAAACGCCTATCAAGATCATTTGGAATCCGGATGGAGATGTGTCTTATCTCGGACTTCGTGTTGCCTCTCCGCAAACTCCGGAAGAAGAAAGTGACTTGAGTTTCTGGTCAGAGTTTGAGCCAGGTGCTGATTTCTATTTCATCTCCGGTGGTGATTATGATGGAGTCATCAGTGGTTACCGTAAGCTGACGGGAAAGGCGCAGGTGATGCCCAAATGGGTCCTTGGTTTCTGGCAGAGCCGTGAGAGATACTCGACCCAGGATGAGCTGGTGGAAACGCTCTCAGAGATGCGCCGGAGACATATTCCAGTGGACAACATAGTCCAGGACTGGCAATACTGGAAAGACGACCAGTGGGGGAGTCACCAGTTTGACCCTGAGCGTTATCCGGATCCGGAGAAGATGCTTGATGACGTCCATGGGATGAACGCCAGGTTCATGATCAGCGTTTGGCCGAAGTTCTACACCAACACGGATAACTATAAGGAGCTGAAGGCCTCAGGCTACGCATACACCCATGCGGAAGAAGACGGGTTGAAGGATTGGCTTGGCCATGAGCAGACGTTCTACGACGCCTATTCCGAAGGCGGAAGGAAAATGTTCTGGAGGCAGATGGACGACAATCTATATTCAAAATATGGCCGGAAGATTGATGCCTGGTGGATGGATGCCAGCGAGCCCAACCTGAGGGATTGCCTTCCTATGGATTATTTCAAATGGCTGCTCACTCCCAACGCTCTCGGGTCTTCAACCGAATATCTCAACGCCTATGCCCTTGTCAACGCTGACGCTATTTATAACGGCCAGCGCTCAGTGGATCCTGACAAGAGGGTTTTCCTATTGACGCGCAACGGCTTCGCTGGGCTCCAGAGGTATTCCACAGCCACGTGGAGCGGCGACATAGGCACTTCGTGGACAGACATGAGGATGCAGATGCCTGCAGGACTTGATTATTCGATGAGCGGTATCCCGTTCTGGGGCATGGACATCGGTGGTTTCTCCACGATGGGCAAATTCTACGATCAGGCCAACAGTGATGAATGGCAGGAACTTCAGACCCGTTGGCATCAGTTTGGAACGTTTGTCCCTTTGTTCCGTACCCATGGCCAGTGGCCTCGTCGGGAGCTTTGGAATATCGCCCCAGAAGGGTCTCCCGCTTATGAGAGCATTCTATGGTATATGAGGCTCCGCTACAGGCTTATGCCGTATCTATATTCACTGGCCGGGGCCGTTCATTTCCAAGACTATACGATTATGCGAGGTCTTCCGATGGACTTCCCGGATGACCTGGCTGTCAGAGACCTCTCAGACCAGTGGATGTTCGGCCCGGCGTTCATGCCTTGCCCCGTCTCGGAATATAAGGCCCGCAGCAGGGAAGTGTATTTCCCCGCAGGTGGCTGGTATGACTTCTATTCGGGGGCGTATATCCCTGGAAATCAACGGTTGACAGTACAAGCTCCCTATGAGCGTATCCCTTTGTA
>JAFROA010000212.1 GCA_017429885.1 Bacteroidales bacterium
CTGTACAGCACCGCAGACAGGCTTCTTGACGGGTTGTCAGACAAGGAGAAGCATCAACTGGTGGACATTATATTCGTGACATATTCCAGGATTGACTATGAGAGGGCGGTAAACTGTTACGAATCATATCTGAAAATGACAAACGCATTCAGCTACAACACGGGTAATGAGTTTGATGTTGCGGAAGAGTTTGATCCGACAGCAGGTAATGAGTATCGTAAGATGGCGCATTATCTGGTAAGGAGCAAACGCTTCAAAGACATCGGAGAGGTGTCTAACAGCTCTGCAGAAGATCAGATAGCCTACTTGTGGGAATTGGTAACCAATTGCCACGTCACTGTCGAACATGCCCGCCGTTTTCTACATATTAAGAGCAAAGCCACCCCAGAGACAGATTAGCACTGATTATCAATATATTAAGTAATATCCCATGCCATAATCTAGGCATGGGATAATACGCAAATTGTTGATTATCAAGGCGAAAGTATCTCCGCCTTGCAGCCTTGCCGCAGGCGCTCAGGATGACTGCGGCGGCTGAGGACAGCTAGAAGACTATGTCCTTCGGCTTCTTGAGATGACCTCCGGTGTTAAAGTTCTGGTTATCCGGAAGCTCGATATCAGTCCGGGCGGCACCCTTTGTCATGAGGGCCTTAAGCTCAGGAAGGTAGTGCTGGTACACTCCTCTCGGAGTCGTGCCCTTGTCCTTGCAGATGCTGGCGGCCATACCGACGACCTCACCCATCATCGCTCCTGTTCGCATGAGCCTGGTCGAACCGAGGGTCACATGAGTGGTGGAGATGTCACGACCCGCCATGAACAGGTTGTCAACATTCCTGGAATACAGGCAGCGGTAAGGCACCGAGTAGGGATAAATCGGATTGCTCTTCGTCGCAGCCTTGAACTCAGTCCCGGGGAAGTTGGCGGTATTCTCCGGATCCGGGAAGTGGAGGTCGAAATGCCAGTTGATCGTGAATGAGGCGTCCTCATGGAACACCTGCTTGTCAACATCGTCCTGTTTAAGAATATAATCCCCGACCAGACGGCGGGACTCTCTCTTGCCAGCCACATAGGCGACCCAGCCAAGAGAGCGGTTGGCATATTCAGCCTTTCCTGAGAAATGGTTCTTGAGGAAGCTCCAGTTGGAATACACAACCAGAAGGCCATAATCCCTGATTCTCTCGAAATCGTAGATCTGGTCGAGATTCATTCCGGTCTCCCAGGTCCATTCGCCCATCTTAACCTTTTCGCAGTTGTCCTCATTGAAGACAACCCCGTACTGGAATTCGGGGAAGGCGGATTTCTTCGCATCTTCCACGCTGTACCACTGCACAGAGGAGCCCATGGTGAGTTTGTCTCCTTTCTCAGGGGCAAGCGCCTCACCGAACTCATCCTTGCCCTCACGGCCCATCATCCAGTCAGCTCCAGCCATGAAACCGAGATTGGCGTCACCGGTGCAGTCGGAGAATACGGGAGCCTTGAGGAGCAATTCCTGACCGCTCTCGATATTCCGGATGACCACGGAAGCGATCTTGGAACCATCCATGTTGACCTTGACAGCCCTGAAGCAAGGGAAATAAGTAAGACCTTCCTGTGAGCGGATGAACGACTCTTTCTTGTCATCCTCATAATTGGATGCCGGCTGGGCGTTACCTCCCTTGGAGTGTCCGAACTCACGCAACATCCTGCCAAGAGCGGGATATTTACCGAGCTCGACAAGTCCGCCGAGATGGACCCTGATCTCCGAGGAATTGTTCCCTCCGGCGATAGGTCTGTCATTGACAAGCGCCACCTTGCAGCCGAATCGGGCGGCGGAGACGGCAGCGCACATTCCGGCGACACCGCCTCCGATCACCACGAAATCGTATTCCCCGCCATCGGAAGGCTGGGCGGGAAGCGCTCCTACGGAACGCCTGAACGCCTCAAGCTCAGTTACTTCCACAGGTGGAACCTGCTCCTGATCCTTGCAGATCCAGACCGCGTCGCAACGCCCGTCGAAGCCGGTCATGTCCGACAGGGCAAGCTGGCAGGATCCTGCCTTGAGCTTCGCGCTTCCGGCATATTGCCAGAACCAGGAGTCTCCCTTGGTGCCGAGGACAGTCTTGACCGGTTTCCCCTGCAACTTGACCTTGAAGGCTCCGGGGCCATCTTTGGAGGTGGTCCAGGGAGATGTCCAGTTGTAGGTGCGGACCCAGACATGGTACACTCCCGGCTCGGGAATATCAACCGTCGTGCTGGCGTCAGCGACCGGTTTGCCCATGCCGTGGGCGATGAGGTACGGCGAGCCCATAAGGTCCATGAACTGCTGGTCCACGGACCAGCCTCCCTTGTCAGAGAAACTCTCCGCCTCCACGAATATGCCCTGGGCATGAACTTGAGCGGCAAAGAACAGGACCGGAAGAATCAAGAATAACTTTTTCATTGTCTTTGATATTATCTATACTCAAACAAAGCAGTCGCCTTGGTGTCATGATCAGCCTTCAGGCGGATCCACCTGGCCTGGAAAGCATCCGGGAAGTGATGCTCTAAAGTGTCGCCGGGCTTGATATTAAAGTCGGCGTAATGGAACCACTGGCCGTCACCGGTAGGATCAACCTCAACAGTGAAAGTAACCTCACCTGTGAAACGGTGCGACAGACTCATCTCCCTCTTGTCGTAGAAACCAATCAGGAAAGGATCTGAATATTCACCGGCCTTCACCTCGGTCTCCACCCAAGGACCACCGTGGCCGGTAGGCTTGCCGAGTTTCCAGAGATCATCGACGGCACCTGCCCAAACGGCGGCCTTTCCATCCTCGGAGAAAACAACACGGGGATTACCTTTAGCGGCGGCATGGTCTATTCCGGTCATCACGAGCATTCCCCTGTAGGAAGCGTAATCATTGATCCCGAACTTGTGGGAAGCGACAGGACGCACCTTGGCATAGCCATCGGCGTTCTCGGCAGGCAACTCATAGAAAGTTCCGGCAAGGGAAAGAAGGTCGCGCTCGGTGGCCACCTCGCGGCAGATCCTCAACGCTCCCTCCTTTATTTTTCCCTGGTATGCGTCGTCTCCAAGAGGCAGCCTCCAACGACGGTTCTTAGCGTCCACAATCAGGATTGAGCCTTCCTCAACATCGACAACGTCGACAGGAATCTCGAACTTATCCCGAATATAGTCAGCCATCTCAGCGTCGTCCTTCGGAACAAAGTTCATCTCGCCGTCAATCTCGTAATACTTCTCACCATCCACAGTCTGCGCCAATACTCCAAGAGCCCTGCGCTGATCGGGCAAGCCATAAAGGAATCCTTGGGAATCATTGTCCTTCTTAACAGATGCGAGACCAGTGAATATAGGATCCGGCTCTGTGCCACGAGTCTCTTTCTGGCCGAGAACGAAGGTCAAGTCCGCCTTGATGTCAGTGCTGCTGACAGCCCTGATCCATACTCCCTGGGCAGAGTTTTCGAAGGGAGCGAACACCGAGTTTTCTCCAGCCACATCAACCTTGCAAAGCTCTGTCCATGAGCCATTTCCGACTTTATCAACCTCAAAAGTGATAGTCGCTGGAGTTTTTGACCTGTTAGCTATCCATGCGCATCGGTTATCCCATCCGTTGAAGAGGAACGGGTCAGAAGGCACACCTGCCTTGACATCGTCCTTAAGCCAGACGGAGCCACC
>JAFROA010000213.1 GCA_017429885.1 Bacteroidales bacterium
CCGCTCCGAGAGTATTGAGCAGAAGGAAGGGAACCGTTATCTTGGAGAAGCCCCTTCATTGTCTTTGAAGGATTCGCTCGGAAATGATGTGAACTACTTCATTATCTCAAGTTTCGACGACGAGCTCTTCGGAAAGGCCACCCAGGCGATTGACAAGGCTATTGAGCTGAACCAGAACCGTTTGGACCTGAGGGCGTTCAAGATCTCCGCTCTGCTCGATTATGAGAAAGACAGCCCTGACATGGCTCTGGAGACCCTCCGGTCATTGATAGATTACGATGGTCATGGTCACCCGACATGGGAGTATCCCGGGCTTGTTTCTGACAAGGATCTTTTCCCTGCGGTGATGCAGGATTGCTGCTTCGCGTTTTACAAGATCGGAACTCCTACCTCTTATGAGGCTTTCAAGGAACTCTCCGAGAGGATGCTCTCGTACTATCCGGACGCCATCCAGTACATGACTAATATCGGCTCCTACTACCTTGTCTACAAAAAGGACAGCAAGAACGCCCTAAAGATGTACAACAAGGTCCTGAAAAAGCATCCAGATGACTACGCCACCATCAAGAATTGCGTTCTCCTGGCTCGTAACGACAAGAATGCCAAGCTCGAGAAGAAGTACCTTCCGATGCTGATCAAGGTGACTCCGGACGAAATGGAAAAAGCCTCGGCACAGGCGAGGCTCTCAGCTTTGTAGCGGCGTATTTTAACGCTTATCTCTCACACCATAAGAGGTTGAATCGGTAGTGAAGTCGGCTGGAGATGAGGTGGATGATTCCGTCCGGGGTCTGTACGCAAGCGAAATATCCCTTGGGCTCCGCATGGGTGTCATCCATTTTGAAATCCCCTGTCCAAGCCCCGCCGGCGATGGTTTTTCCCGACCCGTCAGAGAGAAGTTTCCCCATTGTCCAGGTTTGTCCCTCATCGTGTGAGAGAAAGATGGTCATGCCTCCTTCCGTGAAAGTCGCGAGCATTATAGGTCCCTCCTGAAGCCGTTTCAGAACTAGCCTTTGGCCGCTTCCGATTGGAGGAAAACCACTCGCCTCGCTGGTCCAGGTATATCCTTTGTCGGAAGAGAAACTCACCGGCATCTTTCCGTCGATGGAGTTACCTCTTCCGAAAGCCATAAGCCTTCCGTCTTTAAGCTCCACGATTCCCGCATGTATTCCCGGAATTGTGGCGCCAGTGTCTTCCCATGTCTCCCCGTTGTCCCGGCTGAGGTGGATGGAGGTGCCGTCGTCACCGCCTGGGCCAGCGTCGCAGCATTGTACGATGGAATTGTCAGCAAGAATGATTGGCCCAGCTATAACCTGATGTCTGACAGCGTGTTCCGATTCGGCTAAAACAGGCTCAGACCAGCTTCGTCCGTTGTCGGAGCTTCGTCTCACAACCATGGCAAGCCTCTTCCAATCGCCGGAATCAGCGACTCCGTTGACATGCAGGATGGTACCGTCCTCAAGTGTGAGGAGGGCGCTACCTGTCATATTCCTGTCAGGAACTTTGAAGAACAAAGAGGCCGGATCCCATTGCCGGGCTCCTTTCCGGAGCCTTGAGGCAAGAACGACCATCTCCCTGCCGCTCTCGGCGTCCGTGGAAAACCAGATCGCCAGCAAGTCCCCATTCCGGCACCAGGTTATGGCCGGCTGGTGGTTGTGGCTGTAAAAAGGTGAGCCGTCTGTCGGTGGTATGACGAAAGGAATCGGGTCTTCCCACACAGACTCTTCAGATGGTTTCGCCCATCTGGCCCCCCTTTGCCTAACCTTGCTCTCGTTGAGGTATTTGGAAGCCTTAACTTTGCTTGTTTTTGGTACAATGTCGGTTTCCACGACCCTGAAACCAATCTGACTGTGCTTGTCGGAAGGCATCGCCGCTGATCTTGACGAGCTACGTAGATATTCAACAGGAGTGTTGTGGCTGCCTCCTCTTGTGACCCTGAAAAGACCCTTTGAAGGTCCTGCGGGATCAGTGACGGGTTTGGGGGAATACTCCCCGTACCAGTCCAGGCACCATTCCTCGACTCCTCCGTGCATACCGTGCAGGCAGAAAGTGTTGGGGGTGTCTTTCCCAACTTCCAGAGAGACCGGAACCAGCTCTCTTTCAGTCTTTTGGTTTTTGAGCATATCCCCTGGAAGAGTTTCGCCTGTGTAGTAGGGAGTAGTTGTCCCGGCCCTGCAGGCATATTCCCACTCCGCCTCAGTTGGAAGGCGATAATTACCGCCGGTCTTTTCTGATAGCCAGGCGCAGTAGGCGAGAGCGTCATCGTAGGAGACGAACACCACGGCCTCATTGTCGCCTTTTGAGAAACCGTCCTTTCCTCTCAGGGCTTTGTGTTCTGGGCGGAACTCCTCATATTGGATATTCGTGATCTCAGTCGCGCTCATCCTGAAAACCCTGGAAATGGTCACTTGATGGATTGGGGCCTCGTCGTAGTCATAGCCACCCCTCTCGCTTCCCATCGTGAATGTGCCGGGAGGAATAGTCACCATCCGGGGCATCTCCTGGGCGGTCATGAAAACAGAAACAAGAAGGGCTGTTAAAAATAACGAGACCATCCGATTAGCTCTTTTGATGATTATCAGCTACTTCCGTACCAGCCTCTTTCCGATGTCTATATAGCTCTCCGGAGTTGAATATGTTCTGCCAGATGCTGTAAAGACCACCGGCGACAGAGGTGACAGGAGTCATCCAGGAATAACCCAGCCAGATAAGGAAACCGTTGTTTTTCTGTCCCAGAGCTTGCCCTGCCGTTATTGAGTCTGCCCTCCTCTCAGAAACTGACGCGATCTTCCGGGATTTTTTCCCGAGCAGGCGTCCGGATGCGAACTGAAGTGCGGTGCAAAGAAGTGACACAACACCGATCATTATTCCGGTCCAGATGGATATCCTGCTGGTTATCATAGCCTTAGTGGCAAGATAAATGGACAGGCAGAGGGTGAATCCCCAGACGTAGAATGCCCAGCCGACTATTCTGAGAAGCTTGTGGTGAAGCTTCTTCATCGTGTAGCGTACGAGCCAGGAGATCAGGAGCGGCAGAACCAGTAGCGGAAATATCCTAAGGCAGATCGAGGTGAACCTGCCCACGAAAGATGTGCCTTCCACGGGGTGGACAATGGGGATCACCGCAGGGATCACAAGAGCTGCCAGGATATTGATTAATACAACGTATGTGACTGTGTCTGAAAGGTTTCCGCCGAGTTTATCGGTGATTACCCCAGCGGCTGCGGCGGTGGGACAGATGATGCAGAGCATCGCGCATTCCACAAGGATTCTATGGCTGCCGTGGGGGATGTAAGTGGCTACCAAAGCAAGCCCGACAAAGAGGACTGTCTGGAAAACGAGAAGCCAGATGTGCCATCTTCTTAGCTTGAGGTCATGGGGGGAAACCTTGGTGAATTGAAGGAAAAGCATCAAGGCGACGAATATGGGTTGGACTTCCTTAGCGAAGCTGGAAAACGCTGGTTCCGCACCCTTCAATGGAGCCCAGAAATGGAATGCCAAGCCAAGTGTGATCCCAGCCACGATGGCGATAGGTAGCATCCAGTCCTTGATGAATTCGACGATTCTTGACATATAGTCCCTTTTGAAGGGACAAATATCGTGAAATTATTGATAAATTCGCGAGTTACAATTGAATATTAATTATTTCATCACAATGAAAAAGCTTATCATAATGATGTCAGCGGCGATTGTTCTCTCGGCGTGTGGCCCCAAGCAGGCGAAGGTGCCGGCGATAGATCTCACTAACTTAGACACATCAGTCGCCCCCGGCGATGATTTCTATCAGTATGCCACCGGAGGATGGCAGAAGAAGAACCCCCTGAAGCCTGAATATGCCCGTTTCGGGACTTTCGACCAGCTTTCAGAGACCAATGTCGAGAGGCTTAACGACCTTTTCGCCGGTATGACAACGATGAAGACCGAGAAAGGTACCGTGGAGCAGAAGATATCTGACCTGTACAAGCAAGGACTTGATTCCGTGAAGCTTAACCAAGATGGGGCAGCCCCTCTTAAAGGCATCCTTGACAGGATTTATTCTATAAAGGACAAGAACGGTCTCGTCGAGCTCGTGGCTGATATGCACAATAGCGGGCAGGGCGGTTTCTTCGGCGCTTATGTCGGATCCGATATGGTCGACAGCGACAGCCAGATCCTCAATTTCGGCCAGAGTGGCCTTGGAATCGGCGACAGGGATTATTATATTAAGCCGGAGAACGCTGCCTTGAAGGAAGGCTATCGCGCTTTCCTTGAGAAGATTTTCGCCCTTGCGGGCAATCCTGAACCCAAGAAGGCTTCGATGAACGCCCTCGCGGTTGAGGACGTGCTGGCGGAGAACTCTTGGGACAGCATTAAGGAGAGGGATGTGGAAGCGCAGTACAATGTCTACAGCTCTGAGACTCTCCAGAAGAGTTTCCCTGGATTTGACTGGAACGCTTACCTGACCCGCAGAGGCATCCCGGAGCAGAAGAAACTTGTTGTCGGAGAGCCCGACTTCTTCGAGAAGTTCGGAGTTTACTTCGCCAACGAGGATCTTGCCATCCTCAAGGATTATCTTGCGGCCAGGGTCATCAGCGGAGCCGCCAGCTCCTTGAGCGATGACTTCTATGCCGCGTACTTTGACTTCTTCAGCACACAGATGTCCGGAATCAAGGAGCAGAAGCCTCGTTGGAAGAGGGCCATGCAGGTTCCTAACGGCATCCTCGGCCAAGCTGTCGGAAAGATGTACGTCGAGAAGTATTTCCCCGCTTCTTCCAAAGAGAAGATGGAGACTTTGGTTGAGAATCTCAAAATAGCTTTCAGCCAGCATATCGATGAGTTGGATTGGATGGGTGACGAGACCAAGGCAAAGGCTCATGAGAAACTTGACAATTTCATCGTGAAGATCGGTTATCCTGATGAGTGGAAGGACTATTCCACCCTCGACATCGATCCTGACAAGAGTTATTATGAGAATATATTGGCTGCCAGGAAATGGAGCGTGGCCGACAATCTCTCGAAACTCGGCAAGCCTACCGACAGGACTGAGTGGGGCATGTCTCCACAGACGGTCAATGCCTACTACAATCCCAGCACCAACGAGATTTGCTTCCCCGCCGCCATTCTTCAGCCTCCGTTCTTCAACCCGGATGCTGACGACGCGGTCAACTACGGTGGCATTGGTGTCGTGATCGGCCATGAGATGTCCCACGGGTTTGACGACCAGGGCCGTCTGTTCGACAGCAAGGGCAACATGTCCGGTTGGTGGACAGCTGACGATGACGCCAAGTTCAAGGCAAAAGCCAAGATCCTCGCGGAGCAGTTCGATGCTGTCGAGGTCCTTCCCGCCAAGGACGGTCAACCCGCCCTCATGGCAAATGGACAGCTTTCCCTTGGTGAGAATATCGGTGACCACGGCGGCCTGAGCATAGCCTACACGGCGATGCACAATGCCATCGCCGGTAAGGATCCCGGCCTGATTGACGGATTCACCCCTGACCAGAGGTTCTATCTGGGTTATGCCGCTGTCTGGGCCCAGAATATCACTGACCAGGAGAAAGCCCGCAGAACCAGGCAAGATGTCCACTCTTTGGCTGTCAACAGGGTCAATGTGTCTGTGAAGAATTTCCAGTCCTTCTTCGACGCTTTCGGCATCAAGGAGGGTGATCCCATGTGGCGTCCTGAGAGCGAGAGGGTTCACATCTGGTAAGACGTGGAAGCGACCGGCTTCATAGCCCGACGCCTTCGTTTCGGAGGAAAGATCGCGGTGGTGTCCATCGCGATCTCCTTCCTTATCATGATCATTTCCGTGGCGGTCTCATCCGGTTTCAGGGAGGAGCTCCGTGACGGTATTTCCGACCTTACTGGAGACGTGCAGCTTGTCCCGGCTGACATGAATTATATCAACGACACGTCTCCGATGTCTTCCTCTCCGGATTTCCTGGATGAGGTCAAGGCTATGCCGGAAGTAAGGCGGATCGTGCCGGCTGTCTACAGGGCCGGCATCATAAAGAACGGCGAGAATATTCATGGAGTTGTGTTCAAAGGGGTTCCCGTTGAGAAAGGCGAGGCGGACTCGATCAAACTCGCTGTGCGGATACCGTCGCGGTTGAGGGACCTTATCGGAGTTGAGGTGGGCGGCAAGTTGCTCTCCTATTTCATCGGGGAGAATGTCAAGGTGCGATCCTTCAATATAGTCGGTGTATACGACGGGATTATGGACGGGACTGACAACATGGTCGTTCTTTGTGATATCGCAGACCTTCAGAGGCTCAACGGCTGGGAGTCAGACGAGGTCTCTACATTGGAGATAGGCTTGGCACCTGCTTACAGGAATTCCCAGGCGATGAGGGACGCCACTGATAAAATCGGAATGAAAGCCCTCGAGAGCGAGTCAGGGGATCGATTGATCGCCACTTCTGTCATGAGTCGTTATCCCCAGATATTCGATTGGCTTGACCTGATAGACTTCAATGTGCTATTCATCTTGATATTGATGACTATAGTCGCCGGCTTCAACATGATCTCAGGTCTTCTGATTATGCTATTCCGGAATATTTCCACCATAGGCACCCTCAAATCCATGGGAATGACTGACCGCTCGATAGCGAAGGTCTTCCTTAAGGTCGCATCTGTGATAGTGCTTAAAGGAATGGTTATAGGCAATGTGCTGGCGCTGGTTATTTGCGGGATCCAGAAATGGACCCATTTGCTTAAGCTGAATCCGGAGAACTATTTCGTCTCATTCGTCCCCATCCATATCGACATTCCCATGGTCTTGGTGGCTGATGTCCTCTCCTTCCTGGTCATCATGCTCCTCCTTCTGATCCCCTGCATCTTCATCTCCAGGGTCGATCCCGCCCAGACTGTCAGGGCGCAATAGGCCTTCTTCCTTCTTCCGTCCTGAGAATATATCGTATTGACGTAGAACTGCTTCCGTGTAGGCTTCGGTGGCTGAGCTCCTCTCTCTCCCTTCAAGGTCTTGAAGAGCCCTGCCCCCTCCGCTGTTGTAGGCTGCTATAGTCAACCATGAAAGGATTTCCGGGTCCTCGGCATATCTGGAGAGAGTCTTCTGGAGAAATGCGAGGTAGTTCGTGGCGGCGGATATGTTCTCTTCTGGATCCAGGCAGCTGGTGACTCCGAACTTTCCGGCGGTGACAGGCATCATCTGCATTATCCCAAGAGCCCCTTTGGGAGACTTTGCTTGTATCTTGAATTTGGACTCACTCCAAGCCAAAGCGGCGAGAAGCCTCCAGTCCCATCCGAGAAGTCTCGCGTTTGATTTGAATAAGTTGTCATAAGGACTTATGACCCCTGAGGAGGGACGCCAGTCACCAGCACCATAGCACTCCGAGAATCTTCTGACCAGGTCAGAGTACTCCCTGGTGCCGCGGTATCCGGCATACCATCTGAATAGCTCCCTGTTGGCGCTTTTCCCCTGTCTCATGACCCAGGCGACGGAGGTGTCTCCCAAAACGAGATTCACAAGTCCTAAAGTGTCATTGAATTCGCTGGCAGGCATCAGCAGGATATCCAGGCTATCGCGTGCGAGTTCTCCAAGGAGGCCAGTGATGTCTTCTCCCGGAATAATCGAGGAGGAGTCACAGTGGGTTTTGCAGAAAGCTTTGAGGATCTCATAATTGAATCCGGTCTGATAGCCGTCAAGCTTGATGGCGCATCGTACCAAGTCGCCCCTGAAGGCGTATTTGTCGTCTTTGTGAAAGATTTTGTTTCCCGCGACGGGAAACACCACGAGCAGCAGTAAGCTGGCCAGGAGATACCGGAATCCTTTCATCAGCGTCTTCTGGAACCTCCTCTGGATCCACCCCGTGACCCTCCACCTGACGACAGTCCGGAGCTGGTCGTGACTCTGTGATTCTCCGTTGGCTGTAGATAGAACGGCCAATACACGCCGAATTTCAATGCCCTCTGGGTCCTGATGTAGGTGTGGGCGCTGAAGTAATCGAATTTCTCCATAGGCCATCCCTGACCGACATTCTCCACTTTCACGAACACACAAGCCCGTTTCCATTGCACGTTCACGAAAGCGTCAATGACGGGACCGTTGGTGTACTGTTCCTTCTTTTGGTTGTAGAAGACACCCACGGCAGGGTTCCAAGCGGCGGAGAAATACTTGGTGTTATACCAGACATCACCTCCGAGCTGCATCCTCATAGTGCCGCCTGAGATGTCGAATTGCAGGTACAGCCGGGAGTTGGCGGCGAGAGTCGGGACAGGAACCACATCCTGGTTGGAAGACACCTGGAACAGTATCCTGTTGTCCAAGTGGAGAGGACCGAACGCGAAATCCTTGTTAAGAGCGGCGCTGAGCACGCTCATAGGTTTGGTGTTCTGCCTGACAACCGCCAGCGAGTCGAAATAGATATTACCGTCAAGGAGGGCGTATCCCACCTCGGCGGAGACTTTCCATCTGGGGATGTCCAACTTCGCCTGGAGCTTGGTCGTGGAGGTTTTGCCGAAATCATTATCCCACTTGAAGTGGTTGGAGAAGAAATGGTTGTGGTAGTGCTCGGGCTCCTTTATCGATGTCTCGAACCTCAAGTTGAGGTTGACCGGGCTCTTGCGTGCCCTGCGGAAAGGATGTAAGGAGAACAACACATTGCCCCTCAATGACAGGTCGTTCATCTCGCTTCCGAGGAACACGTAGTCTCCTGTGGCATCCCAGTGAATATAATCCCTTAGTTGCCCTTCCACTCCGGCATAGACGAATGTGGAATTCCAGATGGTGTTGGTGTTGCCTTTCAGGAAGGTGGGGTCGAAGTCGTACCAGTTGGTGATCCTGTTCCCGATACCTCCGTTCAATTTCGACACTATGGCATCCTCTGACCATGGCTGGAGACGTATGAACAGCCTGTTCTCCAGTTTCGACACCCTTACGGAATCGTAGGAGTTGGTCGGATTGTAAAGGAAGGAGTTGTTATAGAATTGTCTTCCGATCTTGTCTGTGGAGGATATCTGGTCGTTATATCTCTTGCGGAACACGGAATACTCGGTGCTGTGACCGATGAAGGCGGTCGTGATGTTGTCCGTGTCGAAAGTGTCAGCCGCCGCACGCTCCGCCGCGGCGAGCTCGACAAGGCTGTCTACCACCGCTATCATGGCGGAGTCCCCGGACGCTAGTATCCTCTCCTTATAGGCCTTGTTCCTTTTGTTCTCCTGGATTCTCGTTATGAATGTGAACGGGATCCTGTATTGCTGGTCGAGGAAGAATGTCTTCCTGAGGATATTGCTGGAAGCGTTGGTGAGGTGGACGGAATATTCCCTGGCGTCCAAGGTCGTGTCCCTTACCATGGTGTTGTCAGTGATTCCTCCGTTCTCACTTCTGGTTATCCTGTTGTTGATGTAACCGGCGTGCATGAGGTATTTCTTCCCCGTATAGTTCAAAGACAGCGATAGGGTCTTGTTGGCGGTGGCCTCATTCTGCACTATACCCTTGCCGCCAAACCTATTATACTCCAGCGTGTAATTGAGAGCGGGGAAAAGGTTCTGGCTGGTGAGAATATGGAGGTTGTCAGATTCCTTCTGCGAGTTGGCGAATAATGTTCCGGTATACGACAATTCTGTGTAGGCGGTCTTGGTGTTGTAGAACGGCAATGTCTTGGCCGAGTAGGTCCATGACTCATACGGCTGGTAGAAAGAGACCCCGTTCTCACTCGTCCTGTTGAAATAGTTATAGTACTGAAGGGCTGAACCGGCCACGCCCAGCCAGGAGGCGTTGACGTCCTTCCTGTAGAATGGATAGTCGTGGAACCGGAAATTGGCCGTCGTGTCCGGGATTTTCACGTTCATCTTATGGAACTCCCTTTCGTGAGTCCATTGCACGATCCTCTTGTACAGCATGGAGTCAGGCAGCGCGAAGGTCTCCAAGATCCTTGGGGTGTTCTCCCGGATACTGTCCCTTACCTGTGCGATACTATCCTTGATGGCTTGGACGCTGTCCGCCAGATGCCTTTTCACCTTCTCTTTTTGAGCTATATCGTATTTTTTCCGGTCGGTCTTTGAAAGCCCTGCGTACCATGCGTCAAACTCCGCTTTCTTCCTTGCCTTATACTCCAGGTTATACAAAGAATCGAGGATAGGCCAGTCAATGGAGTCTCCGGCTTGTTTCAAAGAGTCGCTCACTATGCTGTGAACCAGCGAGTCAATGATGGCGACATAATATTTGTACCGGAAAGGGTCGATGTCTTTAAGTGAGTCAGGAGGGAAGATGGAATCCCTTGCCGTGACAAGCGGTACGGTGTCAATGGGTTCCAGGAAAAGTGAAGTGTTATATTCGGCGTTGGAGGCTGATTGTCTTTTCATGAAGATGTTCCGGTAGCGGATTGTGTCAGGCTTCTGAGGCTTCTCAGCTGACACGAAACCATACCCGGGATCTCCAGAAGACGGATGAACACCCATGCTTACAGCGTGCGTTGAGATGACGCACACCACCAGCAACGGGAACCATATTCTTTTAAGAACCTCTCTCATGCGGGAAAGACGTATAATCCCACAAATTTACGCTTTTTCCCTTTCTCCAACAAATCCCGAGCCGTGATATCTGATGTCAATTATTTTTCGTATATTGTAAAACTATGAGAAAAATGAAGAAAATATATAAGACTGATCCATGGCTCGAGCCCTACAAGGAGGCCATCGAGGCTCGTCATGAAAGGATCCTCAAGGCTCGTTCGAGGATTGTGCCTGAAAAGGCTTCAAGCCTTTCAGAAGGTGTGAACAACCATCTCTACTACGGACTTCACAAAGAGCCTGACGGGTCTTGGGTTATCAGGGAGTGGGCTCCTAACGCCTCAAGGTTATATCTTATCGGGGAGTTCAATAATTGGAAGCGCGCTTCGGCGTATGAGTTCAAGGTCGCCGGTGCCGGTAATTGGGAACTCCGTCTCGACAGCATGTTCCTTTCCCACGGGGAATTGTACAAACTGTTCATAGAGTGGCCAGGTGGAGGTGGTGAGAGGATTCCGGCATATTGCCGAAGGCTTGTCCAGGATCCAACCACCAAGGTTTTCTGCGCCCAGGTCTGGGATCCCGAGCCTTTTGAGTGGAAGCACGATAAAGTGCTGAGAAGGCCGCATCCTCTTATCTACGAGTGTCATATCGGAATGAGTTCCGAAGAGCCTAAGGTGTCTACCTTCAATGAGTTCCGTAAAGATGTCTTGCCTCGCGTGAAGAGCTTGGGCTATGACACCATTCAGATTATGGCTTTGCAGGAGCATCCATATTACGGCTCTTTCGGCTATCAGGTCTCCAATTTCTTCGCGTTGAGTTCCCGCTTCGGCACTCCTGAGGAGTTCAAGGAACTGGTCGACACAGCCCATGGGATGGGTATAGCGGTGGTGATGGACATCGTCCATTCCCACAGCGTGGACAATGAGGCCGAGGGGCTTGGACTCTTTGACGGACGGGAGGACCTCTACTTCTACCAGGGCCCACAGGGACGGCATCCCGCTTGGGGATCACGTTGCTTTGACTACGGGAAGGATGAGGTCGTGAGGTTCCTGCTCTCAAATTGCAAGTTCTGGCTTGAGGAATACCACCTTGACGGATTCCGTTTCGACGGGGTGACCAGCATGTTGTATTGGGATCATGGGCTGGGCAAGGATTTCGGTGATTACGCGCTTTACTTTGATTCAGGGGTGGACGAGAACGCTGTGGCTTATCTCGCTCTCGCCAATATGCTGATAAAGGAAATCAAGCCGGAGGCTATCACGATAGCCGAGGATGTCAGCGGAATGGCTGGCCTGGCGGCCCCGTTCGATGCCGGTGGAGTGGGATTTGATTTCAGGATGGCCATGGGAATCGCAGACCATTGGATCAAGTGGATCAAGGAGAAATCTGACGAGCAGTGGAGTCCGGGTGAGATCTGGTATGAGCTGACCAACAAGCGTTCCGACGAGAAGACTATCAGTTACGCTGAGTGCCATGACCAGGCCCTGGTCGGTGACAAGACTATAATATTCCGCCTTATCGACAAGGAGATGTATTTTTCGATGGATAAAGGCTCAAAGAATTTGCTTGTTGACCGGGGAATCGCCCTTCATAAACTGATCAGGCTTGCCACTCTGGGCACAGCGGGGGACGGTTATCTCAATTTCATGGGCAACGAGTTCGGTCATCCCGAGTGGATAGATTTCCCTAGGGAAGGTAATGGATGGAGCTTCGCTCATGCGAGGAGGCTTTGGTCGATCGCGGACAACGATACCCTTCGCTATGGTTGCTTGAGAGAGTTCGACAAAGCAATGATAAGCCTTGCCAAACGTTATGGCTTCCTGTCCGTCAGACCTGAGCTTATCAGGGCGGATGAGGAAAAGAAAATCTTGATATTCAAGCGTAAAAACCTTATCTTCGCGGTGAATTTCAACCCGGTGGATTCTTTCACCGATTATGGCTTCCAAGCGTCCCCGGGCAAGTATGTGAAAGTGCTGGATTCCGACGATGAGAGGTTCGACGGGTTCTCGCGGCTTGCCGCTGACTCGGAACATTTCACCATCGACGGTGTCTTGAGCGTTTATTTGCCGAGTCGTTGCGCACTCGTGCTGAAATATGAAGAATAGTTAAATATAATTATGGCTTTTTTGAAATTCAACAAGTCCGAGCTGGTCAATCTCTCATATTCATTGAAAAGGGAGATCATCAGCGCCAACAAGACTGGAGCCTATTGCAACACTTCCATAGTCACTTGCAACACCAGGCGTTACCATGGTCTTCTGGCGGTCCCGGTGGACAAGTTCGGAGGTAGGAAGCACCTGCTGCTCTCCTCGATGGATGAGAGCCTTGTGCTGAACGGCAAGCAGTTCAATCTGGGCATACACTGCTATGGCGACATTTATGAGCCCAGGGGCCACAAGTACATCATCGATTTCGAAGCCGACCCGGTGCCGAAAGTCACCTACAAGGTCGGAGGGATGGTATTGACAAAGACAATACTTCTCGTTCCTGACGCCGATCAGGTGATGGTCCGCTATGACCTCCTCAATGCTCCGGCCAAAGTCAAACTGTTGCTCACTCCTTTCCTGGCGTTCAGGGATATACATGCGTTGACTTTCGAGAACCCCTCTGCACGTCAGCAGGGTTGGGAGGTCGCGAACGGTATGGCCTGGAATCTCTACGACGGTTTCCCGGACTTGAATATCCAGTTCAACACCAAGGAGGCTGTGTTTGTCTCAACACCGTGCTGGTACAAAGGAGTCACCTACTCCGATGAGTACAGGCGCGGTTTTGATTGCCGTGAGGACTTGTATGTTCCCGGACATTTCGAGGTTGTGATGAAGGAAGGAGACGCTATCGTGTTCTCCGCCTCGGTCTCTGAGGTTGTCCCCACTGGACTGAAACGCCATTTCGACGCGTTAGTGGCAAAGGCTCCAGAGATCACCTCTTTCCACGACCAGCTTGTCCATTGCGCGGACCTGCTCATCCAGGACAGGAACGGCAAGAAGAAGGTCACGGCGGGATTCTCATGGATGTACACAGGCCTGTTGAGAGAGACCTTGATGGCTGCTCCCGGCCTGACGCTCTTCGCTGCCGGTGATAAGGCGTCTTTTGAGGAAATACTTGATAATCTGATAGCTGACGAGCAGGAAAGGCTCTTCCACAAGACAACTCAGGTTGAGGCTCCGCTCCGGTTGGCTGCCGCTCTCAGGCAATATATCGAGATCGGTGGCAGCGGGAAGCATATTTGGAACAAGTATGGTTCTGTGGTCAAGGGTATTCTTGAGAGCTATCTCCCTGGAAGAAGGGTTGAGGTGACTATGCATCCCAACGGGCTTCTATGGGCCCAGCTCGAAGGATGGGCTCTTTCTTGGATGAACGCCTACATTGACGGTCGCCCGGTCACGGAAAGAGCTGGATATCAGGTCGAGACGAACGCTCTCTGGTATCATTCCATCGCTTTCGCCCTCGAGATGGAGCGGAAATACGGCAATCCTGACGGCGATTTCGTCAGGGAGTGGTCGAAAATCAAGGCTTTGGTCAAAGAGAATTTCCAACCCATGTTCTGGAACGCCAGGGCCGGGTATCTCGCCGACTATGTCGATAATGCGGGACAGCATCTTGAGGTGCGGCCGAATATGATTTACGCGATTGTCGAGGAGGATATGCCGGTTGATCCCGAAGTGGCCTCTTCGATTCTCCATGTGATTGACAATGAACTGGTGACAAGGCGCGGTATCCGCACGCTCTCCCCCAGGAGCGTGGATTACAAGGGTGTTTACGAAGGATCACAGCATGAGAGGGATCTGGCTTACCATGGAGGAAGCACCAGGGTTTATCTGCTCGCCCCTTACATCTGGTCTGGTTTCAGGTTCAAAGGTCAGTCTTTTGTCAAGAAGGCCGAGTGGTTGGTTGAGGGATTCTACGAGGATCTTAATAAACATGGCGTCGGAGCCTTCTCAGAGCTATACGACGGAGATCCGCCCCATGAGCCACATGGAGCGATATCATCCGCTCTAAGTACCGCGGCTCTGCTGATGGCCGATTACGCTATCTCAAAATTCAGGAAGGAGGAATAAGCCATGAGAGTTCTGATGTTCGGTTGGGAGTTCCCTCCCCATATCGCCGGAGGTCTGGGCACGGCGTGTTACGGTATAGTTAAAGGTCTCGTTGAGAATGGTGTAGAGACGCTTTTCGTCATGCCTTCCGCCTCGGGAGATGAGGATGGAAGTGTGGCTACCATCATCAACGCGAGCGATGTCCCCGTGATGAGTGTGGCTTCCTCTGTCGACGAGTTCCTTGATAAGGTCCGGTTTGTGAGGGTGGGATCCAACATGATTCCCTACACCAATCCGGACGAGTTCTATGAGTTGGTGGAGGCTGAGAAGCGTCATCGCGATGTCTCCGAGGACAAGATTTACGGGTCAAAGTACCGTTTTTCCGGGAAATATGGCTCCAACCTGCTTGAGGAAGTCGCCCGCTACGCTATGGTAGGAGGCACGATAGCGGTGGAGCACAAGGATGAGTTCGATGTCATCCACGCCCACGATTGGCTCACCTATCTCGCTGGAATAGCCGCGAAAGAATTGACGGGCAAGCCTTTGGTTGTCCATGTCCATGCCACGTCCTTCGACCGTGGAACTGAGGACATGATCGATTCCCGCGTCTATAGTATTGAGAAACGGGGCATGGAGGCTGCCGACAAGGTCATTGCCGTGAGCGACCTCACCAGGAATATTGTCATTAACAAATACGGCATATCCCCGGACAAGGTGGTCACTGTCCATAACGCTGTGGATTTCAGCGGCAGGGAGAATCTCCAGATAGAGAGGGGAGTCAAGGACAAAGTGGTCACCTTCCTCGGTAGAATCACTTTCCAGAAAGGCCCCGAGTACTTTATCGAGGCGGCCGCCAAGGTTTTGAAAAGGACCACGGGGGTACGTTTTGTGATGGCCGGTAGCGGAGACATGATGAATCGATGCATCCGCCATGCCGCCCGTCTGGGAATATCTGACCGCTTCCATTTCACCGGGTTCCTTCGCGGGACCGATGTCCAGAAGATGTTCGCCCTATCGGACGTCTACATCATGCCTTCCGTCTCCGAGCCATTCGGTATTTCCCCGCTCGAGGCTATGAGAAGCAATGTCCCTTCCATTATCTCCAATCAGTCAGGTGCGGCCGAGGTGCTTAAATACGCCTTCAAAGTTGACTTTTGGGATGTTGACGCCATGGCGGACGACATCTATGCGTTGCTGAACTATCCCGCCCTCGCCAATTTCGCCGCCAAGGAGGGATACGAAGAGGTGAACCGCTTGAAGTGGAACCATGCCGCGGCGAAGATGAAGAAAGTATATGAATCTGTCATTAAATAACCAGCCATGAAAAAGAGTGTCTGTCTATATTTCCAAGTCCATCAGCCCACGAGGTTGAGACTGTATCGTTTTTTTGATATCGGCAAGGACTCGCATTATTACGACGACTACACCGACAGGACCATCCTTCATAGGATTGCTCAGAGGTGCTATCTTCCGATGAACCAATTGCTTCTGGATCTTATCAAGAAGTATGGGAAGGACTTTAAGGTCACCTTCTCTATCACAGGTTCCGCCCTCGAGCAGTTCGATAGGTATGAGCCGGATGTGGTCAGGAGTTTCAAGGAGCTAGCCGACACAGGTTGTGTCGAGTTCCTGGCCGAGACATATTATCACTCTCTCGCCTCCCTTGCCAACGAGGGTGAGTTCAGACATCAGGTTGAGAAGCATGTCAAGGCTATCGAGGACCATTTCGGTGTGACTCCTAAGGCTTTCAGGAACACAGAGTTGGTCTATTCGGACACTATCGGCAGGCAGGTTTATGATCTTGGCTTCAAGACTATGCTGACCGAGGGCGCCAGGCATATTCTCGGATGGAAGAGTCCTCATTTTGTCTACTCCAACCCCCTGAAGTCCGGATTGAAGCTTCTTCTCCGTGACTATCAGTTGAGTGACGACATCGCGTTCCGTTTCTCAGACAAGGGATGGAAGGACTGGCCGCTCACGACGGATAAGTTCCTCTCATGGCTGAATTCCGCCGATGGCGAGATCATCAATCTTTTCATGGATTATGAGACTTTCGGAGAGCATCAGAAGGAGGCTTCGGGAATATTCGACTTCATGAGATACCTTCCTGAGGCTGTCATTGGTGACGGAGGCTTCGAGTTCACAACCCCGACCCTCGCTACCCGCAAGCACAAGCCGGTGGCTGAGATTGAGGTTCCGGATCCCATCTCATGGGCGGACGAGGAGAGAGATGTGACCGCTTGGCTCGGAAACGAGCTTCAGCAAGACGCTTTCAACAAGCTTTACGAGCAGTCTGAGAAACTCGCTCTTTTGAACAACGCCGTTCTTTGGGAGGATTTTGGCCATCTGCAGGAGAGTGACCACCTTTATTACATGAGCACCAAGTTTTTCTCAGACGGTGAGGTGCACAGCTATTTCAATCCTTACAACACACCTTATGAGGCATTCATCAATTACATGAACGCCTTGAGCGATTTCATCATCAGGATTGATGACGCGGTCGCCACTTTTGGACAGGAACCTGCTCCGAAAGAGAAGAAACCAACAAAGAAAAAGAAGTAAATGGCAAAAGAACTGATAAATCCGGACTACCTGTTCGAAGTCAGCTGGGAAGTCTGCAACAAGGTAGGTGGAATCTACACGGTTATCGCGACCAAGTCGCTTTACCTGAAGAAACAACTCCACAAACATCATATACTGGTTGGTCCGGATGTGTGGATGGATACGGAAAGCAATCCTGATTTCATCGAAGACAACCACCTTTACACGCTATGGAAAGCTCAAGCCGCCTCCGAGGGACTACGTGTCCGTGTCGGAAGGTGGAATGTTCCCGGTCGTCCGATAGCCATATTGGTGGATTTCAAACAATATCTCACTAGGCAGAACGACATTCTCACTGAGTACTGGAAGAGGTTCGGAGTGGATTCCATCTCCGGAAACTGGGACTACAAGGAGAATGTGCTTTTCGGTTACGCTGCCGGCCATGTGATTGAGAGTTTCTACAATTTCAATCTGACGACGGCTGATAAAGTTGTGGCTCAATTCCATGAGTGGCAGACTGGTGCCGGCCTCCTTTATCTTAAGGATACGAAGATTCCGGTGGCTACTGTCTTCACAACGCACGCTACCGTGATGGGCCGCTGCCTTGCTGGAAACAACCTGCCTCTTTACGATTCGATGGAAATCTATGACGCCGACCAGAAAGCGAGGCAGTTCGGCGTTGTCGCCCGTCATTCCATCGAGAAGATTTCCGCCCAGAATGCTGACGCTTTCACCACGGTCAGCGAGATCACAGCTAAGGAGTGCGCCCAGTTCCTGGGCAGGGAGGTTGATGTGGTGACCCCCAACGGGTTTGAGAACAGTTTCACTCCCGCTACTGACGAGTTGTTCATCGAGAAGCGTAAGGCCGCCAGGGAGACCTTGATCGAGGTCGCGGCAGCCATGTCCGGGGAGGAGGTATCAAAGGATGCTATATTAATTGGAATAGGAGGCCGTTACGAATATCGCAACAAGGGTATCGACGTGTTCATCGACGCCTTGAAGACGCTCTCTGACACGCATCCTGTCGGCCGTGACATCCAGGCTTTCATCATGATTCCTTCCGGCCACAACGGCGCTGACAAGGAACTGGCTGCCAAGCTCGCCGGAAATGGTTCTGATTACACCACCCAAGTATCTCATTACCTTATGGATCCTTGGTCGGATGTTATCACCCGCCGTTTCAGGGAACTAGGCTTCAACAACGATAAGGGGAGCAGGGTTAAAGTGTATTTCATACCTTCTTACCTGAACGGGTCTGACGGTATATTCAACAAGACTTATTACGATCTTCTGGCGGGACTTGACCTGACGCTCTTCCACTCATATTATGAGCCTTGGGGCTACACTCCGCTGGAGAGTCTCGCCTTCAGGATTCCTTCCCTCACAACCAGCCTCTCCGGTTTCGGCATGTGGGTGAGGACCCATTACGGTAAAGATCATCCCGGCATCACCGTCCTGGACAGGAACGACACCAACTATTTTGAGGTGGTCGACGGTGTGGTCGAGAGGGTCAAGGAGATCGCTGATCTTGACTCCGATGGCAGAAGGGTATATATGGAGAACGCCAGGGACGTCTCCACGATCGCCCTCTGGGAAAACCAGATTAAGTATTATAACGAGGCCTATTCGGTCGCCCTAAGCAAGATTGTGACCGCCGAAAGAGCCTTCCCTGACGAACTTGGCAAAGATAAATCAATGGCATATAATAAGATAGAAGTTAACGCTCCTTCTTGGAAAAGCGTAATGGTGACCCGTCACCTCCCCGAAGCCCTTACAGGTCTTGAGACACTTTCGAAAAACCTTTGGTGGTGCTGGAACGAGTCCGCCAAGGCTCTGTTCAAATCCATAGACTCGGAGGTCTGGCATAACACCAGGCACAACCCTATGGCTTTGCTGGACATCGTGAGTCTCAAGAGGTTCAAGGCTCTCGCTAAGGATGAGGCCTTCCTTGCCGCATACGATGCGGTGATGAGTGAGTTCAACGCTTATATGGCCCTGAAAGCCGAGAGGACCAGCCCCCAGATAGGTTATTTCTGCATGGAATATGGTCTCGACACCTCTCTTAAGATCTATTCCGGAGGTCTCGGCATTCTTGCCGGTGACTACCTCAAGGAGACCAGCGACATGAATGTCAACCTTGTGGCTGTGGGCTTCCTTTACAGGTACGGCTATTTCACCCAGGTCCTCACAGGCCAGGGAGAGCAAGTTGCCCAGTACGATGCCCAGGACTTCACCAAGATCCCGGCCGAGCCGGTTCTTGACTCCACGGGCAACTGGATGACCACGAGTGTCGCCTTCCCTGGAAGGAACATCACCGCGAGAATCTGGAAGGTGGCCGTAGGTCGCACTGACCTCTATCTTCTTGACACTGACTACGAGGCCAATATTCCTGAGGACCGTCAGGTCACCTATTACCTTTACGGAGGCGATTGGGAGAACCGTTTGAAGCAGGAACTCCTTCTCGGTGTCGGCGGTATCAGGGCTCTGAGAAACCTTGGAATCAACCCTGAGGTCTATCATTGCAACGAGGGACATGCCGCTTTCACCGGTCTGGAGAGGCTCCGCGAGTATATTCAGGAGGATAACCTTGATTTCGGTGAGGCTGTTGAGGTCGTCAGGGCATCATCCCTGTTCACGACCCACACCCCGGTACCTGCAGGACATGACTCTTTCGATGAGG
>JAFROA010000214.1 GCA_017429885.1 Bacteroidales bacterium
AATATTGCCAACTCATGAGACATACGAAAAAGTACTCATGCAGACAATTGATACTATCACATAATATGTATAACTCCGCATGCAATAATCAAAGCATGCTGATGATATCGATTAAAACTAATAGAATATATAAACCAACACCCTAACAATAATTATATGATTAGTTGTGCTGATGATGGACTTTGAGGTGATTCTCCCGAACAATTACAAAGCAACCCCAATTATAAAGCATTACAAGATATCCTTGATAAGGAAAATGTTATTACAAATACCATGTCATCCAACAAAAATCCTCAATATTTTATGATATTAAATGAACTATCAACTCCAGAATCTGGATGAACATACTTATCTGCATCTGTAAATAGTGGGAAAAACAATAAGAACACTATTGTCTGATATAATCCCAATCTAAATAATATTTTCTTAGATGATAATGGAAGTAAATTACCTAAATGATTATTTTGAAAATGAAATATCATATTACCATTCATACAATTAATACAAATAAATTGAGATGACATTTCCGACACAACTTCATCCTATTCTACTGCAGCAGCAAGTAGTACTCAATGAAATTTCTTATCTATCCTTAAATCTAACTATCCTTGAACTACTTTAGAAGATGCTAATACTATCCTAATCAATAAATACTATATTGAACAACCTTATTACTACAAAGATACTGATTGATCTATTAAAGAATGAGGTAAATGGTATTTCATTGACGTGGAGAAGTTCCTGGAGGAGGAAGTGTTGAGGAAGTCGGTGATACAGAAGGCGATAGATTCTTCGGCTCCGCCTCAGAATGACATCGCTTTGCCGTCGGGAGCGGGACTGTGCTACAGCGGGATGGGGATAATGTTCGAGGTGGAGGGCCAGAGTTACACGATGACCGAGGCCAACAGGCACACCCTTGAGGAGGCCGTGAGATCAGGCAAGGAAATTTCCTGGACCTGGAGCAAGACCCTCTCCCTCAAGCAAGGCGGCTCCGCCACTCCCAGTTTCGAAGTCTGTTATCTCGACACCAAGGCCAGGATCATCCCCGACCTCTGTTTTTCGGTTGAATTGAAATAAATCCTTCGGTCGCTCCGCTCCCTCAGGATGACAAGGGAAACCTCAGGATGACTGTGCGAAGCGCTAAAGATGACAAAAGCCCGGCGGAAGCCGGGATTATTGTTTTACGAATGCAGAGATTACACCAGGACACCGGTACGCATGATTTCGTCGTATAGCGGCGAAGGATGGCCTTCTTCTATAAGCACCGGCTCAATAAGGGTATTTATATTCCAAGTCAGCATCCAAAGCATCGAGGATGTCTTCAAAAAATCATCCTCAACTTTGGGGACAACCACAGCCACGTCTATATCGCTATCTTCACGGGCCGTGCCTTTGCTATAAGAACCGAAAAGATACACCCGGGCCTGGCCCAAGTTATCCAGGACCAACTGTTTGTACCTGCGGACACTTTCTATAACATCGTTTTGACCCATAGCTGTAGTTCCTTTGTCTTGTCGAAGATCTCTTTGCACTTTTGATGCGTCAAGGACTCTTCAATGGCTTGTTTATAGGAAGGATACCGTGCCTCAATATTCAAGGGCATCATCTCTCCGATAAAGATCTTCTGCTCACTTGATAACAACTGCGCCAATCCGCAACTTTGTGCAAGATTAATCAGGTTATGGGAGTATGGGGCAGGTTCTTCTTTGCGACTGCACCAATAGGCCTTGAATATCTTTTCAATAGTCTGATGGCACATATAGCCAACATAGAGCAACCTGCCGGTGCGCAGCATAGCGTCGGCGGTATCCAAATCATAATCGGATAGTTCAGTCCAGTATCTTATCCTGTCCAAATCCATACTGCGCAAATGTATGAAATAATAGAGATTTCTCCAAAAGCCAAAACTGTGCAATAGTCAGGTTTACTATTTCTTGTCCTCAATGTGGTGGCGCTTGCGGGCGGGCTCTACAGGCGATCAATCAATGGGATTTCGGGCCTTTTTTCTTCCGAGGCAAATAACCATCTACAAATTCACTGGTTTTTGCGTCACCTGGATTTGATCCATTAACAGCAGAGTCACTCAAAAACCCAATGGCTTCTTTTTCCGGGAAATAGCTGCCGAATTCTTGCAACACTTGACCGATTAATTCAAAAGAAAGAGCTTGCTCAAGCTTAGAAATCGTTTCAAGGGTGATATTAGCTTTTCCACTAAGAATAACAGAAACGTGTTGCTGGGTGCACTCCATTTTTTTAGCAAGTCCTTTTTGGGTTAGCCCCAATTCTCTCATTCTTCTTCGGACTTTGATAGCAATCGCATAGGAGTATTTTAACCAAGACCAATTGTCTTTCAGGTATTGCGCCTTTGAGATAAAATCATCTTTGCTTTTGTGCTCTTTTTCTCTTAAAAAATCAATGGTATTCATAGTAATTCCTCCGATATTCCTTCGGCATCGACGATTCCGTTGTCGAGCAGATAGTTTCTGACCATTTCCATCTTTCTAAGTTCATTGAGCGTATGCTCCCGGTCTGCCATAAGATGCGTAAGCTTAATTGCCCCTCCAGTAACAAGATATGTCCCTTGGCCCAGTTTAATGGCATATATCCTAAGCCAGGAACTATGTGTTGACATTCTTTTCCCCTTCGCTTTTTCTCTGGATAAGAACATTTCGTGAATTCGATGGTTTTCTAAAGGCCGGAACAAACTGTCTAGATTGGCATTTGGTCTGATATCGAGCATTAGGCAAGACAAAGACACCGCATCCTCAATTGTGTCATAAATCGCTGAATCCAGATTGGTGATATGGAAATATGATTCAAGATCCTTAATGTTCCTGTTGAAGAACTCCTCTAAATAGCCAGGATCCAGCCAATTCTCAAATGTCTTGGACAGTATATCTTGCGTATCTCCATCATAAACAACAGCCCACAGTTGCCCGTTATGCAATATGTCCTCAAACCTCATACACACATTTTTTGCAAAGATAAAACAATTTACAAATAGTACAAATTATAATTTGTTAAATTGTCGACTTTTAGGCTGCGTTCCAGAAGTGTCTGATAACCAATATTTTAAATAAATGTGCGTGGAATATTTTTCCACGCACATTATAGTAACAGCTTAAATGTCAATTATTTATCAAAAACGGCTGCACGAGATCCCGGGTCAGGCCGGGGATGACGGCAGAGCGGGGGCCGGGAATGACGGTGTTATCACAAAGAGCTTTCTGTGAAGGAGCCGAGGGCGAGGTACTTTTTGTAAAGATCCGCGTAAACGGCTCCTCGGGCGGGGTCGGGAATATATTCCTTCGAAAAACCGGAGCTCATGGCTGCGGACGCGTCCTCGACCTTCTCATAGACTCCAGCGGCGGTGGCGGCGAACATAGCCGCGCCAAGGGCACAGGCCTGCATGGTCTTGCAGACCTTGATAGGCTTGCCGAGCACGTCGGCCATCACCTGCATCACGAAAGGAGACTTGAGGGCGATTCCGCCTATTCCGATAACCTCCTCTATCTGAACGCCTTCCTCTACGAAGCGGTCATGGATGGCTTTCGTGCCGAAAGCCGTCGCCTCGACAAGGGCCCTGAATATCATCGGAGCCGTAGTGCCGAGAGTGAAGCCCGTGATAGCGCCTTTAACCAGAGGATTGGCGTCCGGTGTGCGCCGGCCGTTGACCCAGTCGGTGGCCAGCATGGCGCTCTGGGAGACCGGAACCTTCTCCGCCTCAGCGGTTAACGAAGGGATGATATTCTCGCAAGCCTCAACCAAAGCATCCCCTTCAAGACCGGAAACCGCGCGGAGAGGCCACTCCAGAACCTTTCTGAACATGGCATAGACATCCCCGAAACTGGACTGGCCAGCTTCAAGACCTATCATGCCGGGAATAACCGAACCGTCCACCTGGCCGCATATTCCCCGGATACATTTGTCCCCGATCTCCTCGTAAGGAACGACCATCACATCGCAGGTCGAGGTTCCGATAACCCTGACAAGAGACCCGGGCTTGACACCGGCTCCGACCGCACCCATGTGGCAGTCGAAAGCTCCGCCGGCGACCACGACACTAACGCTCAGCCCCAGCCTCGCCGCCCACTCGGGACAGAGATAACCCACGGGCTTATCGGCTGTCTCAGTCTTGTCGAAGAGCTTTGCCCTCCAACCTGCCAGAATGGGATCAACACCAGCGAGGAACTCCTCGGGGGGCAGTCCACCCCACTTGGCGCTCCACATGGACTTATGGCCCTGGGCGCAGCGGCTGCGGACGATGTCCCGATGGTTGGTGACCCCGGTCAAGACAGCCGGAAGCCACTCGCAACACTCCACGATCGTGCTGGCCTTCGTGGCTATCTCCGGCGAGTTTCTAAGGATATGCAAAGCCTTGGCCCAGAACCACTCGGAACTGTAGATACCGCCCTCGTACATGGAATAATCCACATCGGAAGCCTTGCAGGCGGCGTTGATCTCCTCTGCCTCTTTGATTGCAGTATGGTCTTTCCAAAGAACGAACATAGCGTCCGGATCGGCGGCATATTCCTCGCTCATGGCGAGCGGAGTACCTGTCGCGTCGGCGAATGCCGGAGTGGAACCCGTTGTGTCAAAGGCTATTCCGACAACATTAGGGGCCACTTCCGGGGCGCATTTTGACAACGCGTCCTTAACCGTGAATTCCAGAACCTCAAGGTAATCCTTGGGATGCTGACGCCACTGATTCGCCTGCGGGTCGCAAAAAAGGCCCCTGGACCAACGAGGATAATTCTTGACGCTGGAGGCGAGGATCTCCCACGTCTCAGCGTTGACCACGACCGCCCTCGCGGAATCGGTGCCGTAGTCCAGTCCGATGACGTATCTTGCCATATTACTTCAAAGCTTTTCCGAGAAGGTAATATATCTCGTTGATTTTCAAATCCCTCTTTACTCCCTCGAGAGTGGTGTCCGAACCGATCTTGATCATCTCGATGTCGGCTATCTCGGCGTAATCCTCCCAATACTCGGGAGTGAGATCGTAGGAGAAGCAGGAGTGGTGGGTGCCTCCAGCCATCATCCAGGCTGCGGCCCCGACCTCGAAACTGGGCCTCGGGATCCACAGGGCGGAAGCCACAGGAAGTTTCGGAAGCGGCTGGGGCTTGATGCAGTCCACCTCATTGACGACCAGACGGAAACGTCCGCCCATATCGACCACCGTCGCTGTCACGCCGTAGCCGGTCTTGCTTGTGAACACAAGACGGGCGGTCGGAGTCTTGCGGATTCCGATGCCGAGCTCATGGACTTCCAGTTTGGGCTTTTGGGCGGCGATCAAAGGGCAGACTTCCAGCATGTGGGCCTGGAGAATGGACGAGCGTTCCCCAGCGAAATTGAGGGTGTAATCCTCGAGGAATGAGCAGCCTTCGGAGAGTCCCCTGGTCATGAACCAGACGGTGCGGTAAAGGGCGGCGGACTTCCAGTCACCCTCAGCGCCAAATCCATATCCTTCCTCCATAAGTCTCTGAGAGGCAAGGCCTGGGATCTGGTCGAAACCACGGCCTGTCTCCTCGACATTGACATCCCCAAGGTCATCGAAGTTGGTGGTGAAACCCGTGGCGTTCTTAGCTTTAAGGATGGCCCTGAGTGTCAGCTCAGCCTTGGCGGAACGCCATATCTTGCAATAAGGGAGAGTGCCCTTCTCCTCCAGAGAGGCCTCATGGTCATATAATCTGAAATATTCCCCGACCAGGGCATCCACATCAGCGTCAGCGACCTTGTCGAAATATGTCATCAGCTCGCTGAATGGCACATAATCGACATGATAGCCAAGCCTCATCTCCGCCTCGACCTTGTCTCCGTCGGTCACGGCGACATTATTCATCTGGTCGCCGAAACGGAGGATCCTCATGTCCTTGGCGTCAGCCCATGCGGCCGCCACCCTTTCCCATACAGCGATATGACCAAGAGTCTTGGGATCCTTCCAGTAGCCGACCACTGTCTTGTGGTTCTTGCGCATCCGGGCGAGGATGTGAGCATATTCCCTATCGCCGTGGGCACTCTGATTCAGGTTCATGAAATCCATGTCCATGGTGTCCCAAGGAATCTCCTCGTTGTACTGGGTGTGGAGGTGCAGAAGCGGCTTGCGGAGAGCCTGGAGTCCATGGATCCACATCTTGGCGGGCGAGAAAGTGTGCATCCAGGTGATGACACCCACGCACTTGGGATCGCTTTCAGCCTTGGTCATCACATCCAGGACCTCAGCTGAGGAGTTGGCGGTGCCTTTATAAACGACCTTCACCGGCAGGAGGCCGGAGGCGTTCATCCCCGCCACCATCTCATTGGAATGACCGTCCACTTGGACCACAGCGTCGCCTCCATAGAGCAGTTGCGCTCCGGTGACGAACCAGACTTCGTAGTTTTCGTATTGCTTGATCATATTGATACTATTTTTTTTGCCCGTAATATGCGTCAGGGCCGTGTTTACGACTATAATGCTTCTCTATCAGATGCTTGTTCATAGAAGGCTCATGGTCGATGACATCCAATGTAGGCAACTGTAGGGTCGAGGAGATGAACGCCATCCTGGCTACCTCCTCAAGCACCACGGCGTTATGGACAGCGTTTAACACGTCCGTTCCCCATGTGAAAGGCCCATGGTTCCGTACAAGGACAGCAGGAGTGTCGTCTGGATTCATATTCTTGAAACGCTCCACAATCACGTTGCCCGTCTCCTTCTCGTATTCCCCGAACACCTCAGCCTTTTTCATGTCACGGGTGCAAGGAATGTCGTCATGGAAATAATCGGCATGAGTAGTCCCGATATTGGGGATATTCCTCCCGACCTGAGCCCACGCCGTGGCATAGGTGGAGTGGGTGTGCACAACTCCACCGATATTCGGAAACGCCTTATAGAGAACGAGATGAGTCGGAGTGTCGGAGGATGGCCTCAAAGATCCTTCCACTACATTCCCCTCCAAATCGACCACGACCATGTCCTCAGGCCTCATCACATCATAGGCGACTCCACTGGGCTTGATCACCACAAGTCCGGACTTACGGTCGATCGCTGAGGCGTTGCCCCAGGTGAAAAGGACCAGGCCGCTTTTGACAAGATCAAGATTGGCTTGACAGACTTTTTGTTTCAGTTCTTCGAACATAGATTCTTCACTTCGTTCAGAATGGCAGAAAGGCACTACCAGAAATAAATATAGAATGCCACGGTCACGGCCAGGATAATACATGAGTGGATAATGTCCCAAGTGCTCCAGGACGCCCTAGTGGCGGCCTTTTGCTCCGGAGTAGCCGTACCGAAACAGAGTCCTTGGACCTGTTCATCGGAAGGCTTTGGAGTGAACATGGTCACCACCAGGGCCAGAGCGACGCAGAACAGGAACATCCAAACGCAGAACGCATAGACATTCATCTCGTTGAAAACGAAGGTGAAAGCGTTGTGGGACTCGGGATTAATTATCATCGTGACCAGTCGCGTCAAGCCTAGCGCCAGACCTGCGATCAATGTCCACATTCCCGCCTTGGGCGACGTCCTCTTCCAGCATACACCCAAAAGGAACACCGCGGCGATTGACGGGGCGACAAGGCTCTGGACGCTTTGGATATAGTTATATAGGCTTTTACCCATCTTCTGGATCACCAGGATCCAAAGGACACCGAACACAACGACTATCACGGTGGCCAACCTGCCGATACGGACCAGTTTCTTCTCCGGAGTATCAGGGTTGCGACGCTTATAAATGTCGATCGTGTACAGCATCGCGGATGAGTTGTACAGCGAGGCCAGCGAACTCATGAGAGCGGCGAGAACTCCGCAAATCACGACTCCTTTCAGGCCGACAGGCAGCAAAGTGTTGACCAGCATCGGGAAAGCGAGATCAGGATTGGCTAGAGTGCCGTCCGCCTGCAGACCGAGTGCGGACGCGAGCATCTGGCCAGTCTGGGAATCAGGAGTCTTAGTCAGGGCAAAGGCTATCATTCCGGGGATAAGGAACAAGAACACCGGAAGTAGTTTGAGATATGCTCCGAATATCGTCCCCCTGCGAGACTCCTTCTGATCCTTGCCGGAGAGGACTCTCTGGACGATGAACTGGTCGGTACACCAGTACCAGAAACCGATGATGGCCGAGCCGAATAGGGCTCCATACCAAGGGAACTCAGTGTCCTTCCCGCTACGCATCAGAGTAGTCATCGAGTCACCATATTCATTGACCGGCTGCGCAGCGCAGATGTCCATCATGGCGTTCCATCCGCCGAGTTCCTTAAGGCCAATCCAGAGGATTACCAAAGAGCCTAGAAGCAAGATAGGTGTTTGCAAGACCGAAGTCTTCAGGACTGACTCCATGCCGCCTATAATAGTGTAGATAGCGGTTATTACTACCAGGGCCAAAGCCGCCACCCAGAAGTTGATGCCCAGCAACGCGTTAAGCGCCAGACCTCCGGCCATTACGGTCACGGATACCTTTGTGAGGACATAACTCGCGAGTGAAAGGTAAGTCAATATGCCACGGCTTTCCTTGTTGTAGCGCTTCTCCAGGAATTCGGGCATGGTATAGACCATCGAGCGCTGGTAGAATGGCACAAATACCCAGCCGAGAATAAGGATCATCCAACCCTGGATCTCCCAGTGGGCCTGGGCCATTCCTGCCGAGGCGCCAGTGCCAGCGAGACCGATAAGGTGTTCGGAGCCTATGTTGGAAGCGAATATTGACGCGCCTATCGCCAACCATGTCGCCGAACGCCCGTCAAGGAAATAGTCACCGGACGTCTCCTTCTTCTTCCGGAAGACGTCCAGGACAATCCAGACCATCGCCGCGAAGAATACGGCGATGACTATCCAGTCCCAAGACTGGAGGGTTATTCGGTTAAGATCCATTTTACCTCACAGAGAAGGCGAACACACAATGGCTTGTGTACTTCTCGCCGGGCTTCAGGGTAGCTGAAGGCCAGTCGGGCTTGTTGGGGGTGTCGGGATATTTCTGGGTCTCGAGGCAGATGGCGTGACGGAAGTTGTAAACCACACCCTTCTTTCCGGTGACGGTCCCGTCAAGGAAGTTGCCCGCATAGATCTGGACTCCGGGCTCATCGGTATATTGCTTAAGGGCGATGCCGGTCTCCGGGCAATAAAGCTCGGCGGCGAGGACAGTGTCGTCTCCCTTGGTGTCGAGCACCCAGTTGTGGTCATATCCCTTTCCATTGTGGAGCTGGTCGTAGTCGGCATTGATGTCCTTGCCCACGAGCTTAGCCTTGCGGAAATCCATCGGGGTTCCCTCGACAGGAGCGATCTCGCCGGTGGTCATGAAGGTGTCATCCACAGGAGTGAAATTGGTGGCGTTGATGTAAAGCTCGTCTGCCTCAATGCTGTGGTTAGCAGGGTCACCGGAGAGGTTGAAATATGAATGGTTCGTCATGTTGATGACCGTGGTCTTGTCGGTGGTGGCCTCGTAACGGATGTCGATGGCGTTATCTTCCGTCAAAGTGAAGGTCACATAGGCTGTGACATGGCCAGGGAAGTTGGCCTCTCCGTCGGGAGAGTCGAATTTCAGTTTCAGGGTGTTGCCGGAGCCTGAGACAACCTCGGCGACCTTATACTGCCAGCCGTTGGGCCCTCCGTGGAGGCAATGGCCATAGTTATTCTGAGGCAGCTGATACTCTACACCTTCCACGGTGATTTTTCCCTGATTGATACGGTTGGCATAACGGCCGATCGTGGCGCCGAAATCAGTCTGGTTGTTCTCCGGGAAATAATCCTGGATATTGTCGAAGCCAAGGACGACATCCTTGAACTCTCCCTTCTTGTCAGGAACCATCACGGAAACAATGCGGCCACCGTAATTGGTGATACTGACTTCCATCCCAGCCTTGTTGGTCAGGGTGTAAAGGTTGATCCACTTCCCGTCCTTCTCCACATGGAAGGCCTCGGGATCAATACCGGACTTCAAACCTGTGACTTCTGCCTTCTTTTTTCCGCCGCATCCCATGATCAGGAGAGCGGCCGCGCAAACAGCGAAATACTTTTTAAACATGGCTAAAATATTATTAATCAACTATTTCTTCTCAAAAGGCTTGGCCGGAGACGCAGCCCCAAGCTCCGTCGGGAGCCAAACGGCCATCTCCCCCGCTCCCCTGTGGCACCAGGCGTAATAAGGAATCATGGTCAGTTTGACATCGTCCACCCTCAGACGTCCCATCTGGTCATAATGGAGAGTCTGGGCGACGGTGGAGATCTTCTCAACCGGATAACCTAGTATATCCCCATGGGCGACCGTCATGGCAGGCACGGGACTCATCAACACGCTCCGGACCGGGAAACTGTTGTCAGCGGCCTCGGCGCAATAAACGATCGGACCTCTCTCAACAGCGATCTTACCACGGTCGGCCAGGACTTCCTCACGGGCGGTTACGACTCTCGGCTCCATGTCAAGATGGAGAGAGACCTTGTCACCCTTCTTCCAACTACGGGTTATGGTGAAATATCCTTTATCAAGCTCGGATGAGACTTCCTCTCCATTCACCAGCACCTTGTAACCAAGCGACTTCCCGTCAGCATATTTATAGAGCTCACCGGGTGCGACCTCTCCCCTGACCCAGCCGGGAATGCGGAGCTTCAGGGAGAAAGTCTTGGCGGAGTTCTTGTCAATAGTGACCTGGACATCCCCGTTCCAGGGATAACCTGTCTCCTGCCTCAGGACGACATCCTTCCCGTTCACTTTTTGGGTGAGTGTGTTGGGCATATAGAGATTGACGTACAAGTCATTCCCGTTGACGGCATAGACATATCCCGGGACGGAAGGAATGAAACGGCAGATGTTCGATGGGCAGCAAGCGCAACCGAACCAAGGCTTGCGCTCGTATCCTCCGGCCGTCTCCAACGGGTTCGGATAGAAGAACCCGTCGCCTTGGAGAGACACTCCCGAGAGGAGCCCGTTGTAGAGAGTCCTCTCCAAGACATCGTAATATTTCGACTCGCCATGGAGGAGGAACATCCTGTGGTTGACATAGACATTGCCGATAGCGGCGCAGGTCTCGCAATATGCCTCAGCGTTCGGCAACTCGTAATTCTTTCCGAAAGCCTCACCCCTTCTGGAGGCTCCGATACCTCCGGTGATATAGTACTTTTTGCTAACGATGTTTTCCCAAATCCGGTCAATGGCATCGATATACTCTTTGTCGCCTGTCAGGGCCGCCACGTCAGCGATCCCGGAATACATGTAAGTCGCCCTCACGGCGTGGCCCACGGCCTCGTCCTGCTCAGTTATAGGCAGATGGGACTGGTTGTAAGGATCCCTGTTGGCGGTGCGTCCCCTCCTGTCGAGGAAGTACTTGGCCTGGTCGAGATACTTTTTTTCACCGGTCACGAGGTAAAGGCGGCAAAGCGCCATCTCGGCGATCTGGTGGCCGGGAACACTGTCCACCTGGCCGGGGCCGAGACCGACCTCACGGATCACGCAGTCGGCGTACTTGATGCCGATATCCAGGAAGTTACGCTTGCCTGTGGCCTGGTAATGCGCCACTGCCCCCTCGACCATGTGGCCGAGGTTGTAGAACTCATGGCTGAGTTCCTCGACCTTCTCCCATCTTTTCTCTCCGGACCACTCGTGGGGGTGCTTGGGATTCATAGTGCGGGAGGTGTAAAGGTAGCCGTCCGGCTCCTGGCCTCCCTTGACGATCAGCAGGACGCTGTCGATGTAGGCCTTAAGCTTCTTGTCGGGATAAGTTTGGAGCACATAGCTGGCTCCCTCGATGGTCTTATAGACATCAGTGTCGTCAAAAGAGAATCCTCCCACTTTATATTCCTCACTTGGATTTGCGGCCTTGATGAAGTTCTCGTAGCGACCCGTCTCCTCGCACTTGCTGAAAGCCAGAGGGATAGTCACTTCCCTGGAAGCCTTCAGCCTCTGGCCCCAAAAGCCGTCGCCGACTTTAACGGAAGTGAACTGGACCGGGGTAATGGGATAGCCTCCGTCCTGGTGATTTGTCTTCTTGTTCTTGTCGGCAGAGGTCAGAAGAATGATCGCCGCAGCGCAAAGGAGAATAGTGGTTATTCGTCTCATCGTAAAGATGATCTTAGTGTCAAACAAATGGTTCTTTTCCAACTATCAAATATAAAGAATATTCGCCGAAAAGCCAAACGGCCTTCCGGCGAATGATGTCACGGTGCCATGGCCGACCTGACCAGCCACCCCTGTCATTCTGAGCGAAGCGAAGAATCTATGCGAAGCGACATAAGTTCAAAACCAATCGCTCTTATTGTTGAGAATATCTCCTCAAGCCTTTTTTCCGAAGGCTTTTTCGTACCAGAAATGTATTGTGCGAAAAGGCTTTGGGAGATCCCCATGCGCCTGGCTACGGCAGAGGCGTTGAGTTCCGGATGCGACATGAACAACTCCCGAAGATCCGTTTTCGGCTTATGCCGGAAGAACTCTTCAAATAACAGATCCTCATCTAGTTCCGGCCAACGGACACCAAAATCGTCGACGATGAAACAGGCTCTCTGCTCAGATGATGCAAGCCTAAGCCTCGGGTAATTAGAGAAAGATTCAGAGGCTACTGCCCCATCATCCCTACGTACCCATACAGCATCATCTGTAAGCCATATCTTCTCAATCTTCATTCAACTTGTCCCCGTTATTGAAATACTTGTTCCAGTGTTCAGCGATAACCTCTTGGTTTTCTTCTATAACCGACTCAACAAGTTTAAGTTCAGCAGGTTTCAACCCGTGGTTCTCAACAAGTTCGACTGGAGCAATCGTAAATTTAGCTCTCGTTCTCCCTTTTATAACATGAATATGAATGGGAGCATGGTCGTTGGAGTAGAACCTAAAAATAAAACCAAATAAGATAAATACAGTAAGCATAAGTGGAAGTTTTTCATTTCCGCGAATATAGGTAATAATTTAATTACCTCAAAATATATTCGCCGAAAAGCCAAACGGCCTTCCGGCGAATGTATTTGTCATCCTGGGCCTGCCCTGAGCTTGCCGAAGGGCGAAGCTAAGGATCTATTTCTTGACGAAGAGATCCCAGGCTATACCGTCAGGAGAATAGATTGCCGTGTCATTTTTCCAAATGTAATTGTAGGACCTGGAATCGGTATTCCTGTATCCGGAAACATAGGTATCGCCATCAGGAGTCACGAAGAAGGAATAGAGGTAAACATATTCGTGAACGATTGGAGTGTAAATAATCTCACCGTTCTTGAACACCTCGATCCGGGAAGTCCTGTTATTATGCTCAAAGTCATTGTTGACAGCCGCATAAACATCATTCCCGGCAATGCCTATCTCACATGGACTCCCACCTCTCTGGCACACATCGTCGCAGAGCTGGTATTGTCTCTTCCCATTCTTGTAGGCTGCCAGGATGTTCCTGCCATTGTTGTTTGTACCTTCCCAGACAAGACACCAGACATCATTCCCGGATGCCGCCACGGCATAGCAGTGCATGTCCCTGGAACCATCACCGAAAGTGGTTTGTGTGACCTTACCATCAACCGAGAGAGTCCACAAAGCAGCGACATCGACATTATATTCGTCAGTGAAATAACCAGCGGCATAAAAGTTCCCCTTGGAATCAGCGAACACGTCATATACTTCATAATTAAAGCTTTCATCTGCCTTATAGAGTGAGAACTCCTTCTCCTCCCCTTCATCGGAGACCCTCAGGACGGAAAGACTCTTCCGGTAGTCCCGCTCGATCTCAATGAAGAAATATCCTCCGCCAGCGGCCGACTTCCTTCCGTCATACAAGCCGTCAGCATTGATAGCATGAATGTCCACACCGTTCTTGTTAATCAAGAACTTACCATAATAATTATCGACATGGACATAGTACATGTTCCCTTCAGGATCCACTCCCGGGGTATAATAGGTCGGGATTCCCAAAGGCTCTCCGCCGTACATCAGATGATTATTCTGGGTCCAATACAATCCAGCGAGCGATGAGGATGTCACGATCACTTTACAGGAAGCTTCAAAACCTCCCTCCATGCTCTTCGCGGTAATCGTCGTCTCGCCATGGGACAGTCCGTTCACAATTCCGTCGGCGTTGACAGTGGCGATGGAAGGGTCTGAGCTTGAGAATGTCACGACCTTGTTGGCGGCATAGTCGGGAGTGAATATCAGTTCGAGTTTCTTGGGATCTCCGATCGATACCCCAAATCTGTCAGAGGTGAAGGCGATTCCCCTGAGAGTAGGATCCTGAGTCACCGTCAGGTCGCAGGAAGCCTCAATCTCAGTACCATCTACCCTCGCGAAAATCTTTGTCTTGCCCGCCTTGAGGGGCGTGACGGTGCCGCCTTCAACAGTAGCGACTTCCGGATTTGTGCTTCTCCATGAGACACTCTTTTCAGGAGCTCCAGCCGGAAGGAACTTTACTGTCAGTTCAAATGTCTCGCCTTCCTTGACTTGTTTGGTCGCTGGTTCCACAGCGATACTTTCTAATTTGATTTCTTTGGCCGTCACAGTAACCGAGCAAGTGGCTGTCTTGTCTCCGGCCTTGGCAGTGATTGTGGCCGAGCCGGCTTTAACAGCGGTCACATTGCCGCTGCCGTCGACTGTCGCCACATTGTTGTCAGAAGATGTCCATGTGACTTTTTTATCTGTGGCATTATCAGGTGCGACTGTGGCGCTAAGTTTCTGGCTCTCACCTTCCACTATGCTGATCTCTGTCTTATCAATGGTAACGCCTGTGACCGGTACAGTGCTGACGGCAACCGTAACTGAACATGTCGCTGTCTTGGAACCATCTGAGGAAGTGACGGTTATCGTGGCTGAACCAGCTTTTACAGCAGTCACTTTACCACTCCCGTCCACTGTCACCACAGCGGCGTCGGAGGATTTCCAGCTGACCGCCTTGTTCGTGGCGTTGTCAGGAGACACAGTAGCGGTTAGAGACTCCGAGCTCCCTTCAGTGAGGTTGATGCTGGATTTGTTAAGTGAGACACCCGTGACGGATACCGTCGCAGGCTCCTTAGGTTCTTCTTTACCGCAGCCGGAGAAAAAACCTACTACCATCATCATGGCAAGGCCGGCTGATACGATTATTGAAATGGTCTTTTTCATAGATTTAATTATTTGGAAATAGTTTCGCATTATTTTCAAATTTATAAAACTATTCCCTTTTCCGCAAATATCCGGTATTCGGTTTTTTTCGTATCTTGCGGAAAAGAAAAAACTTATGGATAAACTGGTATCGGATCTCTTGGGCGGCCTCGGACGCCTGTTCAAGAACAAAGTCAGCCAGACGGTCAGCAAAGCCGTCAGCAACAAAAGCAAGACATACTCCTTTGAGGCTCTCCCGCAGACAGTCGACGAACTGAAAGCTTTACCTGAGGCGGCATTGACTGATGTTTATGCTGTCGCGGCGCTGTCTCTACTCGCTTTGACAAGGTTTGAGGCAGACCGCGACGCTTCAATCGCGATGCTCAACTTCCTGAAAGGTCCGGAACCCATGACCCCGATGGCGATCCAGCAGATCTCGGACCGTTTCATGGACGGAAAGTTCTACAAGGTAAACTCATTCTTTGAGGGAGCCACACCGGCCAATAACTACACCCCATCTCAGCCCTACAAGGTCAAAGTCACATCGACTCCGTATTCCTTTGAGACTGAGAACTGGGCGGTTCTCTACCTCCATTCCGGAGGATCAGACAGTCCCCGCCCGGTCAAACTGAGAAAGAAACCCAGCACCGGTCAGTGGTTTCTGGTTGAGATCCAGTATCTCGGCGACGTCCGTACCCCGGTAGCCGCCGACAAATGGGCGTAGATCCCCGGTCAAGCCGGGGATGACTAGTCCAAGGAGTGAATGAAGAGGCCTGAGCGGAGCTTGGGCTCGAACCAGGTCGTCTTCGGAGGCATGATGTTGCCGGTGTCGGCAATATCGATCAGCTGCTTCATCGAGACCGGATAAAGGGCGAAAGCGACCTTCATATCACCGGAATCAACCCTGCGTGAAAGCTCTCCAAGCCCTCTGATTCCTCCGACGAAATCAATCCTCTTATCGGTGCGCAAGTCCTTGATACCAAGGATAGCATTAAGTACCAGGTTGGATAGGATGGTCACATCCAGCACACCAATCGGATCCTTGTCGTCGTAACGACCAGGAAGAGCCTCCAGGGAATACCACTTGCCGTCCAAGTACATCGAGAAGTTATGAAGATGGTCAGGGTGATATATTTCTGTCCCCTTCTCGACCACGGTGAAATCCTTAGCAAGGGCAGAGAGGAACTCCTCTGAGGAAAGACCGTTAAGATCCTTCACCACGCGGTTGTAGTCCAGGATCTTGAGCTGGCTTTCAGGGAAGCACACTGCCATGAAGAAGTTGTACTCCTCGTCTCCGGTGTGGTTCGGATTCTGAGCCCTTTTCTCGGCGCCGACACGGGCCGCGGCTGCTGTACGGTGATGACCGTCAGCGACATAGAAAGCCTCAACATCGCCATTGAACAGGCGGGTGATCTGGTCGATAGTCTTGTCGTCATCGATGACCCAGAACTTGTGGCCGAAGTTATTCTCATCCACGAAGTTATATTCCGGCTCCCTCAAGACGGTCTGGGCGACGATCTTGTTCAGGATGTCATTGTCCTTGTAGGCGAAGAAGACCGGCTCGATGTTGGCGTTCTGGATACGGACATGGACCATGCGGTCGTCCTCCTTGTCCTTGCGGGTGAGCTCATGTTTCTTGATCTTGCCAGTGGCATAGTCGTCGGTGTGGGCACATAGGACGAGACCATACTGGGTACGGCCTTCCATCGTCTGGGCATAGACATAATAACACTCCTTGGGATCCCTGCGGAGCCAGCCCTTGGCCTGCCATGCCTTAAAGTTCTCGACAGCCTTATCGTACACGAGAGGATCAT
>JAFROA010000215.1 GCA_017429885.1 Bacteroidales bacterium
ATATGGTTGGGAGAACCGGAATGCCAGTCTAAGTACCTGAGATTGAAGTATATTCCTTTGTATAAATCCCTGGAGGCTTGATCACCGCACTTGTCCAAATTCAGATCCCAATAGTCGTCCATTGACGTGTTGTGGGATGACGGATAGCTGATGTTAAGTGATATTGGAATGCCTATTTTCAACTCTTTCTCAACATAATCCTGCTGAGAAATCTTTCCTTCCACAGCTAGCGCCCGAACGAATAATGTATACACACCAGGGGCCAGGCCGCTACTGATGGAAGCCGTGTAAGTCTCGTCACCCATACTGCCCGTCAGGGTGTACATCGTCCCATCCTCATCAGATAGCAGACATTCGTAACCTTGCAGGTACTCATTGTCTGGAACAGGCCACCAGACATCGATTCCATCCAAATCCGGATTATTAGTCTTGAAGTCGATATCCGTCTCTTCAGGATTTGAAACACTTGGAGATCTCAGATCCACTGTGAAAGTTGTCAGCCCACCGTCCTTGAATACCAGGGTTTTTCCCTTTGCCTTAAGGTTGATTACTCTCGACGCGAAGAAGCAATCGCCATCAGGGGTTTTGTAGTTCAGCATCAAACTTAACCGGTTGGATACTCCTGCCAAGCATCGGAGCCAGATAGTGGCCGTACGATCCGTTCCGACAACCGCCTCATTTCCTTCTTCGTAAGAGAAAAAGATTCCATCGGTTCCGTCCGAGAAAATCATTTTTTGCTTCAAAGGATCATAGTTCATATAGTAGCCGGCTTGCATTCCTAATTCCAGGCTTCCATCAGTGATTTTACTCCCTTCTGGGAGCCCATTCACGACCATTTTGACAATCGTCCCCACCCGGGCGAACTCAAAGGATAGTTGTTCAGGCCGAGGAGCCTGACATGTTACAGCCTTGGAAACCAGGACATCCGCTTTCGGATCAAAACTGTCTGCCAAAGGGTTCTGGAATTGCGGAAAATCAATTGTGGCGATGATTCTTCCTTTGTCATAATCCCATGCGTCAGGGACATCAATGGCGGCGCTGGCGGGATAAATGGCCACATACTGGAGTTCTCCCGACACGTCATCCCGCTCACTTAACTCCAGGGTGAACTCAGCGTTGTCCGTGTCGGTGGAAAGCTCTTCAGTACCGTAAAACAAAGCGGCTGAACCATTGTAATCCTCATCATTGGCGACCCTCTGGGCGATGGACGTAATGCCTTCTATTACAGCTAGTTGGTCTCCTGCCTTCCAACCAACGAAATATGCTCCGTTCTCTTCCCTGATAGTTGTCCTTGTTCCGGCTTTGCCAGCGCGCACCGTCACGGTTCTCGCGTTGGGGACAGGAGTTTCACCATCTTCAATGATCTCAATGGTTTCACGGTCGCAAGCTACTGTCCCTAGGAGAGCAAGCATGCAAATAAACAACTTTCTCATATCAGATCGTCCCTCCGTCGACGATGTCATCGCTTTCGATCTGATTACCAGCCGCTCCGCGATTTCCAAATCTGAGATTACTTTCTCCCGTACTTTGACAAAGAGTCGTTAGTTGTTCTATTTCAACTACTTCCGCATCCGGGGCAAGATAGTTACATTGCATACGTTTCATAATATGAGTTTTGAGTTAGACCTATGTTCCAAAAATAGGCATATTATATTAATTTACAAATTATTATGGACTATATTGATATATATTGACGATTGGCTTACAGATTTCCAGGTATTGAAGCGTCAATCATTGTTCTTATAGAGGAAAATCGTATATTAGTAGAACGAAATAAAACATGTCACCATGAGAAAATCAACCTTATTGATTGTGGCTCTACTGCTGTCTGTTACGGCGGTGCGGGCTCAGTACGTCCCACCTGTGGACGAAGACGTCAGGGCAAGAATCGCCGAATGGCAAGACCTGAAGTTCGGAATGTTCATCCACTGGGGCGCCTA
>JAFROA010000216.1 GCA_017429885.1 Bacteroidales bacterium
ACAATGCCGGGAAATTGCGGGAAACCAATCCGTTGTCGAAATATGAGGCAGCCGCCGCTTCTTTCCAGGACCACCCGGCAATATGGGGAATAGACATTGGTGACGAGCCGTCGGCGTTGGATTTCCCTTATTACGGGGAAGTGATGAAAAAGGTTGAGGAGCTTTTCCCGAATCAGTTCGCTTTCTTGAATCTTTACCCGAATTACGCCTCCGTGTCCCAGAACACGGCTGCACAGACAAAGAGCCAGCTCGGCACTGCCACTTATGCCGAGCATATTGACAAGTACTGCGAATATGTCCCCGCTGATTACCTCTCCTACGATTTTTACTACAAGAACGTCGGAGTGGCTCTGGATTATTCCAACCTTCGGGTTGTCTCGGACGCTTGCCGGAAAACCGGCCGCGGGATGTGGGTCACGGTTCAGGTCAACAGTTACGACCCTAAGGTCTGGATCACCGAGAACGAGCTTCGTTTCCAGGCTTACTCAGCCTTGGCTTTCGGGGCGGAGAATATAACCTGGGCTTGCTACACCGCAGGTTGGTGGACCAATCAGGTGCTGGATGAGAAAGGGGTCAAGACCCAGCAGTACGACAAACTGAAAAAGGTTAATACGGAGCTTCATTCCATAGGGAAGGACTATATGAGATATTCTTCTAAATCAACTACTTTCGTTGGTTTTGAGGGGACGGATATGCTTGAAGGCACTGGAGAGGAGAGCGTTAAGTCGTACAATGACGAGGTGTTCTCGGATCTTTCCGCCGGCTGCCCTTTGTTAGTGGGGGAGATGGTCCCAAGGAACGGTGGAATGGGTAAGGCATTGTTCCTGTGCATAGCCGATGATCCTTTCGATAAGGCGCCCAAAGCCAGGAAACTACGCTTCAAGGCACCTGGCCGTGAAGTGTCCGTGAAGATGGGAGATTCATATCTCCCTATGAGGAGGGACGCCGACGGGTGGTATGAGTGCGCTGTGTCTTCATCTCAAGGGATATTAATAGAAGCCAAATAGATGAGAAAGGTTTCAATCGTCATCGCCGCTTTAATCTTCGCGGTTTTACCTTGCCTGCTTTCCGCTCAGACAAAGGTCATGTCCCATAGGGGATATTATGCCCATCCTGGCTCATTCGAGAACACTTTGACCAGCCTTCGTGGCGCGCAGGAGCTTGGAGTGGAGGGTGTGGAACTTGATGTCCACCTCACCACCGATGACTCCCTCGTGATCCTTCATGGGCCCAAGATCGCCGGGTCAAAGTATGCGGATGTCCAGAAGATTGATTACAAGACAGTCCGGTCATGCGTCCTTCCTAACGGTGACAAGATCCCTACATTGAGGGAGTATTTCACCCAGGCGAAGAAGACAACCGGCCTGATGCTCTTCCTGGAGCTTAAGGCGCATCCTACACCGGAGAGGGAAACACTTCTGGCTGAGAAGGTTGTCGCTCTTTGCGACGAGATGGTAATGTATGACCAGGTCACATTCATTTCCTTCAGCGAGCATCTTTGCGACGAGATCCTGAGGCTCAGGAAGGGAACCAAGGTTATACCCATCTCAAGCGGTAAGGCATTCACTACTGAAGAGCTGTTACGCAGAGGCTACGCCGGAGTCTCGTACCACATGAATGTGGTGATGAACCGGACCTACCTTCTCGATGAGGCCCATGAGGCGGGGCTTCAGACGGTCCTTTGGCCGGTCAACAGCTACGACCTGGCGGACTTTGCCATGCGCCACCATGTCGATTACGTCAGCTCGGACGAGCCCCAGGCGATGCTGAACCTGATGTCGGGCATAAGGGAACTCAAGTGGAAGCAGACCAAGAAACTGATTGTATTCGACCTTGACGGAACCTTGACCCAGCACAAGCAGCCCCTGTCCGCCGCCAACAAGGCGGTCCTGGACACCCTCAGGCAGCGTTATGAGATTATCATGGCCGGAGGCGGCAACTGCAAGAGAATATATAACCAGATGGGTCAGTATCCTATCACCATCCTGGGCAACTACGGGATGGAAGAGAGCCAGGTCATCGACGGGGAGTTCAAGATTGTCCGTGAGGAGACCAGTCTCGTGGACCGGAAGTTCTTTGAGAAAAAGACCGCTGAGCTAAGAAAGAAATACGGTTACACTGAGTTTAAAGGTGACTCTAACGAATATCACCAGTCTGGTATGGTCACTTTCGCGCTTCTCGGCACTAAGGCAGACCAGGCCGATAAACTCGCTTTTGACCCGTACAAGATTCGCCGTAGGGAGATGTTCCCGGAGGTATGTGAGATATTCAAGGATTACTCGATCTTTATCGGCGGCACGACTTCTTTTGACATAACCCCGAAACAGTACAACAAGTACGACGCTGTGATGCGTTATGCCGCCGAGCATGGTTATGTCAAAGACCAGATCCTATTCGTGGGAGACGATTTCGCGGATGGTGGCAACGACAGCCAGATCCGCCTTGGCGGGATGGACTACATCCTCATCGATGACTACACAAAGCTTCCCGAGAAGCTTCATTTCCTTTATTAAGTTATTGAATATTAATTATTGCGATATGCGTACGTTAAAGGCGATAGTTTTCTTCCTGGCTCTGGCCGCGACTTTCTCGTGTGGCTCTCCCGAGGTGGAGAATCTTCCCATGTCGGTCGCCCACCGGGGATGCTGGTTGAAGGATGGGGGAGAGTATTACATCAATGAGAACTGCCCTGCCGGAGTGAAGATGGCCGCTCAGTACGGTTATCCCGCGATTGAGTGCGATGTAAAGTATACCCTCGACAGCGTGATGGTGATAATGCATGACGGAACCATCAACCGCACAATGCGCAACGCTTCCGACTATTCAAAGATTGAGGAACCGGTGAAGGTCACGGAGCACACTTTCGAGGACTTGAGAACCAATTACGTCCTTGAATCCACCGACCCTTCTCTTAGGGTGCCGATTCCGACGCTGAAGGAGGAGCTTGAGGCTTGCCGGGAATATGGTGTCATGCCCATGCTCCACAGCGCTGTGGTGGAGTCGTATAAGCTGGCCCATGAGATCCTTGGAGATGGCTTTATCGCATTTGATGCCTCTCAAGCCGCTGTGAGTCAAGCCCGTGACTATTCCTCCTGCCTTATTCTGCTGGATCCGGGCAAAGATGATGCTGCCAAAACAATCGAGCGCCTTAAATCAATGGGCGGAAAGTGCGGCATGAGTACTATGAAGCACGATATGCTTGACGCTGAATATATTAAGGCCGTAAAGGACGCCGGTTTTGATGTGCAGGCCTCGATATTTCCCGCTCCGCATGAGCAAAGGGCTGTGTCTGATGAGGTTACCATCCAACTGTCGGATTTTTGGTGGCATCAGACCGAGGGAAAGAAGCCGGTTGACTCCTTCAAGAAAAAATCCTTAAAACTTCCTGAGGGACAGTCAGTCAAGTGGAATCCCGAGACCCCGGAATTCGCCGCGGTGACTCTTACGGTTGATTTCACAGGTTCCCTTGAGATAAAGATAAACGGAAGGACATATAATCTGACTCACAATGAACCGGGTAAGGTGGAGGTCATCGGGGCGAGGCTTTTCAAGGCCACTCCAGATGTGAGTGTGAAGGCCCTTTCCGATTCAAAGGTCAAATCACTTAAAGTTGAGCTGTACGACTGCGGAAGGGTTTGATTCAGATGAGGAGAATAGCCGTCATATTGCTGTCCATTGTGCTTTTATCTCCTTCCTTATCCGCTCAGGATGAGGGACTTCGCTTGCCAGACGGCATTGTGAAGAAAGTGCTGGGCATCTTGCTCAATCCTAGCCCGAAAAAGGACACGGCGTATATTCTCAAGTCTCCTCTGCCATGGTCTTTCACTTTGGACAACACTTTGATCACGACAGGAGTCAAGTTTCATAGTGATATCAATAACACTATATTCCAACCTAATGACTTGACTTTCAAGAATGGGGAGACCACTCATGCGGTTTTTGATAACCACTTGCAGAGACATCTTCATACGAAGATGGGCCTTTCTGTCGGATACGGGAGTTTGAGGATATCTGGAGGTCTCGAGTTGGGGTCGAAAAACCCAGGCAAGAACTCATTCATCTCACTTTCCTTGAGAATGCCGACTTTCGGGGGCACAGTGAGGTATTTCCGTCTTAAGGATTATATGAGCGGCACCTTGTCAGTTGATGGTTTTTCCCCCATAGATTTTACCTCTGATTATCCTGGTGCCATGCGTACCATCACGGGGGATGTGTACTACCTGTTTAATGGCTATAAATTCGACTACAATGCCACTCAGGGCTGCGGTGTCGACCAACGCCGCTCTGCCGGATCTTTCATGACCTTGGCGAAGTACATTCAAGGAGACCTGTCGATGGACAAGAGGGATCGGTCAATGTTATCATTCACGGATGGTTTATTCCACTATTCCACCCAGCAGTTTTCGATTGGAGTCGGTTATTCGTATAATTTGGTGCTGCTTCACCGCGATTCAGACGACACCAAGAACTGGAACGGTTACCGGAATCTCACGGTCAATATGACAGCCATACCGATGGCATCCA
>JAFROA010000217.1 GCA_017429885.1 Bacteroidales bacterium
GGTACACAGCTTACGCTCCGTACCTTCCACGTCGGTGGTACCGCATCCAGCACTGCAGCCGATTCTTCAATCGAGTCCAAGTACGACGGTAAGCTCGTGTTCGAGGAACTCAGGACTATCCAGAAGACCGACGAAGACGGCTCAGTCCAGGAAATCGTGGTCAGCCGTATGACCGAGGTCAGCATCATAGACGAGAACACAGGTATCACCTATTCCCACTATGATGTGCCCTACGGTTCAAGGCTCTACTTCAAGGATGGCGACAAGATCAAGAAGGGCGACCTCCTCTGCGAATGGGATCCGTACAACGCTACGACCATCGTCGAGAACGCCGGTAGGGTCCAGTACGACAACCTCATCGAAGGTGTTACCTACCGTGAGGAGATCTCCGACGAGTTCGCTGTCAACAAGGACAAGGTCATCATCGAAGCAAAGGACAAGACCCGCAACCCGTCAATCATTATCGTCGACGAGGAAGGCAACCAGGTCAGGCAGTACAACCTGCCGGTGGGTGCCCACATCATCCCGAACAATGGTGACACTGTGGGTGTCGGTGATGTGATCATCAAGATCCCTCGCGCCATCGGTAAGTCCAGCGATATCACGGGAGGTCTCCCGAGGGTCACTGAACTCTTCGAGGCCAGGACTCCTTCCGCCCCTGCTATCCTCTCCGAGATCAACGGAGAAGTGCTCATGGGCAAGGTCAAGAGGGGTAACCGCGAGATTATCGTCAAGAACAAGGCAGGTAACGAGAAGCACTATCTCGTGCCCACGACCAAGCAGATCCTTGTCCAGGAGAATGACTACGTCAAGGCCGGCACCAAGCTGTCCGACGGTGGAATCTCTCCTACCGACATCCTCAACATCCTCGGACCGGTCAAGGCTCAGGACTACATCGTCAATGAGGTCCAGGCCGTTTACCGCCTCCAGGGTGTGAAGATCAACGACAAGCACTTCGAGATTATCGTCCGACAGATGATGCGCAAGGTCCAGATCACGGATCCCGGCGACACCGAGTTCCTCCAGGAGGAGCTTGTGGACAAGTGGGATTTCATGGACACCAACGACGACATCTTTGGCAAGTCCTTCGTGCTTGACCCGGGCGACAGCCAGAGGTACATGCAGGGAGACATCGTTGACGCCCGCGACCTGAGGAACGAGAACTCCTCACTCGAGCGTCAGGGACTCAAGATGATGGTGGCTCGCGAGGCAAAGCCCGCGACTGCCAAGCTCGTGCTCCAGGGTATCACCAGAGCGGCCCTCCGCACCAACAGCTTCATCTCGGCGGCTTCCTTCCAGGAGACCACCAAGGTGCTCAGCGAGGCTGCTATCAGGGGTCGTGTCGATTACCTCGAAGGCCTTAAGGAGAACGTCATTTGCGGTCACTTGATTCCGGCCGGTACCGGACAGAAGGACTTCCAGGACATCCTGGTAGGCCGCAAGGACGAGTACGAGGCTGAGATGAGCGAGCTTTAGGATTTCGTCGAGACAATTTGGCTCTTTGTCGATCAGGCCAGGCATCACCCGATGCTTGGCCTGATTTTCACTTGTCTACCGGCATAAGAAAAATTTGTCGGTATGAAAACATCAACTATCATCCGGACAGTCGTAGCGCTGTCCGTCTCATTATTTCCCCTGAGCTGCGCGGGCGATGAGATCCTCTTAACTGAAGAAGAGGCTGGCAGTGGGACTGAGACCACGACACAGACAGATCCGAATCTCTCATGGAGTGCCTCCACCTTTGAGGCTACCCTCGGAGCGGACAACTCTTACCCGACTCTTACAAATAAATATGGTGTGGCCGTGAGCTACACTTCTTCAAACACGGATGTAGCCAAAATCACATCTGACGGCAGCATCACCCTCGTCGCTGCCGGAACTTCCACTATCACAGCCTCTTCTTCTGAGACTGACGAGTACAGTGCTTCCAGCACGGCCTACACCCTCACAGTCGTAAAGAATGCCGAAGGAATCTCATGGTCAGCTGACACATGTTCCGTGACTATCGGAGCTGAAAACACGTTCCCTACCCTGAGCAATCCCGGAAAACAGGAGGTGACATATACCTCGAGCAACGAGAACGTCGCCAAGATTTCCTCAGAGGGAGAAATCACCCTTGTCGCTGCCGGAACCACCACTATCACAGCGGCTTCCGAAGGCAACGACACTTACGAGGGCAGCAGCGTGTTCTACACTCTCGAAGTGATAGGTGACGATTCGACGAAGAGCGCCGGACTCTCATGGTCCGTGACCTCATGTACTGCGACACTCGCGTCCGAGAATGAGTTCCCGAGCCTGAGCAACCCGAACGGACTGGACGTGGAATATTCCTCATCCAATACAGCGGTAGCCAGCATCAGCGAGGACGGAGCCGTCTCACTTATCAGTGAGGGAACAGTCACAATCTCCGTCACTTCGGAAGCGACTGAAGATTATTCAGCCGGAAGCGCATCGTACACCTTGAAGGTCGTCAAATGCCCTGTCACGGTCGAGTGGTCCGAAAACAGCCTGACTGCCGTCCTCGAAGACAGCAACAGCTACCCTGGGCTGACCGTAAGCCCAGAGATAGTGGGCAAATCCATCAGCTACACTTCTTCCAATACCGGTGTAGCCACAATCGACACCGAGGGTAACATTGCCCTTATCGGAGTGGGAACTTCCACAATATCAGCCACTTTTGCCGGGGATGAGACCTACAAGACCGCCTCGGCCTCCTACACACTCGTGGTCACGAGCGGAGCCGATGACGGAGCCGGATCTTTCAGTTACTCTTCGACCGGAGACCCGACATCCGAGGATGACATCTCCAACACCACTTTCTCCAGGATGATTACCGTCACTTATTCCGGCAGCTCCGCTTCCGTCACTGGTGACTACTATGGATATGTCACCACCAACGGAGCCAATGTGACGGTAAAGAACACCGGCACCGAGAACATCATCTACAAACTCACCGGCACGAGCACAAATGGCTCGTTCAAGCTCTACAGCTCAAAGAAACAGGCCATCCTGCTCAGTGGACTGACCCTCACAAACCCCAGCGGAGCGGCCATCAACAACCAGAGCGGCAAGCGCACGTTCGTGATTGTGGAAGGCTCCAGCACCCTGGCCGACGGTTCGTCAGCCGCCTACACCACCAGCGACGACGAGGACATGAAGGCTGTCATCTTCAGCGAAGGCCAGCTTGTATTCAGCGGGAGCGGATCTCTGACTGTCAACGCCGCCAACAAGCAAGGCAAGTCCGCCATCGTCTCCGACGACTATGTGAGAATAATGGGAAGTCCTTATATCACAGTATCTTCCGGATCCTCTGCAGGTCACGGGATCAGGGGCAAGGAATATGTCCAGATCTCCGACGGAACCATCTCGGTCACCACAACCGCCGCGATGAAGAAAGGCATCGGCTCGGACGACTATGTACTCGTGGAAGGCGGAGAGAGCACGATCAATGTCAGCGGCGGAGTGGCCTACGACAGCGATGACGCTGAATACAAGGGAACGGCTGGAATCAAGGCAGACAACTACTTCGCGATGACCGGAGGAAAGGTCACCATAAAGAACACCGGAGCCGGAGGCAAGGGCATCAGCGCTGGAAGTTATGACTACGACGAGACAAGTCACAAACTCTCAGATAGTTACATCTCCGGTGGAACCCTCAGCATCACCACCACCGGAAGCGAGTCCAACGATGTGTCTTCCAAGGGCATCAAGATCGGTTACAAGGAAAAGTCCGGCAACAAGTACGTTTACGGAGGCAACCTTGTGATCAGCGGTGGAAAGATAGTTGTGTCTGTCTCCAAGAGCGAGGGTGTCGAGGCCAAGGGCAACATGACCTTTAACGGAGGAGAGACCTACGTCACCTCTTCGGCAGACGATGCCATCAACTGCCAGGGAGAGATGAACGTGAACGACGGATACATCTACGCTTACTCCTCGCAGAACGACGCGATGGACTCCAACGGCAACATGAAGCTTAACGGAGGTTATGTCTTCGCCGTCACGACAAAGGGCTCGCCTGAGGTGGCCATAGACGCCAACACCGAGGGAGGTTACAAGCTCTACATCAACAGCGGCGCTACCGTGGTGGCCTACGGAGGTCTGGAGAATGGATATTCCGCCTCGCAAACGGTTTACAGCATGGGCTGCACGGCAGGGAGCTGGAACGCCTTAAGCGACGGAAGCGGTTACACGGCTGCCTTCAAGGCACCGTCCGGAGTCTCCACAGTGGCCGTCTCCGCCCCCAACCTCAAATCAGCCTACAAGGGCGTGAGTGTGAGCGGCACGAC
>JAFROA010000218.1 GCA_017429885.1 Bacteroidales bacterium
AGAGCGTAAGCTCGTCTACCATGATCCTTGTGAACTAGGGAGAGGATGTGGAGTATATTTTGAGCCACGGGCCGCATTGAATCAGATCGGGACGCTGGTTAAAGCATCTAAGGAATACGACGAGAGCATTTGCTGCGGAGGCAGTCTAGGTAGTCTCACCCTTGATTCGAGAGATCGCTCGAAGATATCCGAGGCTTCGCTTGACAGTCTTTTGGCGAATGATCCGGAGACCATTGTGACAGCTTGCCCTCTCTGCTTGAAGACCTTCTCGGAGGCTGTGTCCAATGCCCGCGGTCGTGAAATTAAAGTCTCAGTGAAAGATTTTGCGGAAGTTGTTTGTTCATAGTTCGGGAATATTTCATTATATTCACGAAAACTTGACAAATGACAGGTATGAAAAGGATTATTATCTCTCTCGTCGCCATCATGATGGCGGCGTCTCCTATCGCTTTGGCCCAGCCCAGAGGCGGCCGTCCCGGGGGCATGAAACCCGATTCAGAGAAAAAAGATGAACCCGAGAAGCCAGAAAAGCCGGCACCGGAGTTAACAGTGACGCCCGGCTTGTTCGGTGTGGCACACCATGAGAAAGATTGGTATTTTGAAGTCCCGGACAGTATTCTCGGCCGCAGGATTCTCGCTGTCACCCGCTATGTCAGCAATACCCCTGGATCCTCACAGTATGGTGGAGAAGAGGTGACTGAGAGCATGATTTACTGGGAGAAGGCCTCCAATGGTAATCTCCTTCTCCGAGTGGATGCCCTCACGATCCAGGCCGATAAAGGCCAGGATATCGAGAAGGCGGTGAAAGTCAGTTCCGAGAATCCGATAATCGCTTCCATCAAGCCAGAGAAGACCTCATCTCCAGGGACCACAAGGGTCAAGGTGACAAACCTTTTTGAGGGTGATGTCCAGGCGTTCTCATTGAGTTCCGGATCCAAAAGAATGATGAATTTGGGAGGAGTCAAGGGTGACGCTAGTTTTATCGAGAGTGTCCGCACTTATCCGATTAACACAGAAGTCACTGTAACAAAGACATATACTTATAATCAGCCGGCTCCGAGTATGGGAGGTGGACAGAGCCCTATGCGTAGCCAGTCTCTTCCTGCTGGTGTTGAAGCTGGTGCTGTGACGCTTGTACTCAACACATCGATGGTTCTTCTCCCGGAGGAGCCGATGCAACCGAGGCTGTTCGATGCCCGTGTCGGTTATTTCGCCGATGGTTACAGCAAATTCACTGATGACCAGCAAGGTGTCGAGAACCTCAGATTCATCACCAGATGGCGTCTTGAGGCCCGTCCCGAAGATGTCGAGAAGCAGAAAAGGGGAGAGCTGGTAGAGCCTGTGAAGCCTATCGTTTACTACATCGATCCCGCTACCCCGAAGCAGTGGCGCAAGTATCTGATCGCTGGTGTCAATGACTGGCAGAAAGCTTTTGAGCAGGCCGGTTGGAAAAATGCCATCAGGGGAGAGGAATGGCCTGAGGACAACCCTGATATGAGCCTTGAGGACGCCCGTTTCTCTGTGATTCGTTACTTGGCTTCCCCTACCGCTAACGCCTATGGTCCGAATGTCCACGATCCCAGGTCTGGAGAGATCATCGAAAGCCATATAGGTTGGTATCATAACGTGATGACCTTGGTCCACGACTGGTATCAGATTCAGGCCGCGGCTGTCGATCCAAGAGCTCGTGCCTTCAAGTTTGATGAGGAGTTGATGGGAGACTTGATCAGGTTCGTGTCTTCTCACGAGGTAGGTCATACCCTTGGTCTTCGCCACAATAAAGGTTCAAGCAGCATGACTCCTGTCGAGAAACTCCGTGACAAGGAATGGGTCGAGAAGAACGGTCATACCGTCAGCATCATGGACTATGCCCGTTTCAACTATGTCGCTCAGCCTGAGGATAATATCGGCAAGGACGGACTTTATCCCAGGATTAATGACTACGACAAGTGGGCTATTGAGTATGGTTACAAGGCAACTCCTTACAAGACCCCCAAAGAGGATCATTTGTACTGGAACAAGGTCATAATCGAGAGGCTTGCCGCGAATCCCAGACTGTGGTTTGGTGGTGAGGGATATGATTCCGATCCAAGGGCTCAGAGCGAAGACCTTGGCGATGATGCGATGTTGGCCAGCGACTATGGAATCATGAACCTCAAGAGGATAATAGGTGAACTGCCCAAGTGGAACGCTGAGGAAGGAGATCAGTATCGGAATGTGAGCCGTATGTATTCTCAATTGGTAGGTCAATACAATCGTTACGTCGGCCACGTGGCTGCTAATATCGGAGGCCGTTTCATCACTTACAAGAGCATTGAGCAGTCCGGTCCGGTTTATGAGCCTGTTCCGAAAGAACGTCAGAAAGCGGCTCTTGAATGGCTGAATAAGAATGTTTTCACAAAGCCTGCCTGGCTCGTGGAAGTTCCTTATATTTACAACCTTACCGACAATCCGGATAGCTATCTTCACACGATGGTCAACAGTTCGGTCAGTCCTTCTTCGCTTCTTGATGTCCAGAGGCTTGAACGTCTGGGACAGTTCGCTCAGAATGATCCTTCCAACTACAAGCCGGAGGAATACCTTTCCGATCTGACTGGAATGATCTTCTCCGAGCTGTATAAGGGCAAAGCGACAGACAGCTACCGACGCTACCTGCAGCGCCGCTTTGTCCGTGCGGCTGTCGATGCCATGAATGGTAGAGGCGCTGAGAACACAGATGGTAAGGCTCTGATTCTCGGCACTTTAACCGAGATCCAGAAAAAGGCGGCCAAGGCCAAGTCCTCCGACGCCGCGACTCAGGCTCACTGGCAGGATATTGCCAAGACTATTGAGAAAGCTTTGAAATAAATGATTGCTCTTCTTACAGGCGCATCCCGTGGCATCGGCCGCGCGATCGCTTTGGAACTTGCGGATTTAGGCTTTGATCACGGCTGATTTGTCCGATCCAGGCTCATCTAAGTATATAGTTGAGCGGACAGTCTCCGCTTTCGGCGGGCTTGATCTGCTGGTCAATTGTGCCGGGGTACCACAGAAGGGCCCTTTCACTGAGGTTACTCCAGAAGAATGGGACAAGGTTTTCGCCGTGAACGCCAGGGCACCTTTCTTCATTTGCCAGGCTGCCCTTGAGCCTTTGAAGAAGTCTTCCAAACCAATGGTGATCAACATCGCGTCCGTTGTGGGTTTCAAGGGATATATCAACCAGAGTGTGTATTCTTCATCGAAGCACGCCCTGACCGGGTTCACGAAGGTGTTCGCCAAGGAAGTTCAGCCTTTCGGGATCAGGGTACATCTTATCAGCCCTGGCGGAGTGGCTACAGAGATGGTGAAAAAGATGCGTCCAGACATCGACCCTTCCGAACTGATCCAACCCGAGGAGATAGCCGAGATAGTTCGCTTTCTCGTCACCCGTAAGGGTTCCGGAACAATAGACCAGTTCTATATCCGCCGCTACACCGGCCTGGCCTTTGATTAACACTTTTCCCGCATATAAACTTTAAACCATTGAATATGAGAAAGCTCCTGATCATTCTGACGATAGCGTCCGTTTTCGGCTCTTGTAAAGAGCAGGGGAGCCAGGTGACAATGAGTTTCAAGGAAACGGAGAAATCCTTCGTCGAGCCTGGGAAGGAATTCCGGCCTGCGCCTCTGTGGACATGGAACGCTCGCGATACATATTCCGCCAATATGGCCTGGAGGGTGACTTCAAGATCCTGAAATACTGACTCACATCCTGTCCA
>JAFROA010000219.1 GCA_017429885.1 Bacteroidales bacterium
GCCGGACGGCAACAACCAGGAAGAGAAGTTCTCCATGAGTTTCCTCGCCTCCAGCCTCTCACAGAATGTGAACGGAGTCTCCTGGCTCCATGGAGAGGTCAGCAAGGACATATTCAACAGGATGTATCCCGGCTACCTTCCTGAGGAGCTCTTCATCAGCTATGTGACCAACGGTGTTCACTATCCTACATGGACCGCCGCTGAGTGGCAGAAGATTCACGCCAAGGTATTCGGACCGGAGTTCCTTACCCACCATTACGACAAGTCTTGTTTCGACGGGATATATAACGTCAGCGACGATGAGGTTTGGAGCACGAGGAAGGTGCTGAAAACCAGACTGATAAGTCTTGTGAAAGAGATTATCTCTGACTCTACTCTCTGCAACCACTATTCTCCCAGCCAGATTGTGGCTATCAAGGAGAATCTCAGGGATGATGTTTTGACTATCGGTTTCGCCCGTCGTTTCGCGACCTACAAGAGGGGAACCCTCCTGTTCACGGATCTTGACAGGCTTGACGCCATTGTCAATGATCCTGTGCATCCGGTTCAGTTCCTGTTTGCCGGAAAGGCCCATCCTGCCGACAAGGCGGGGCAGGACCTCATCAAGAGGATAGTTGAGATTTCGAAGCAGGATCGTTTCCTTGGTAAGATTGTCTTTGTTCCGGGCTATGACATCCGTCTGGCCAAGCGTCTTGTCCAGGGTGTGGATGTGTGGATGAATACCCCCACACGTCCCCAAGAGGCCTCCGGCACCTCTGGAGAGAAGGCATCCATGAATGGTGTCATGCATTTCTCGGTGCTTGACGGTTGGTGGGTCGAAGGCTATAAGGAGGGCGCCGGTTGGGCTCTGCCTCAGGAAAGGGCATACGACGATCAGGGCTACCAGAATGAGCTGGACGCCGCCACGATCTACACTATCATCGAGAACGAGATCGCTCCCGCATATTACGATGTCGACAAGGATAAGGGCCTGTCACCCAAGTGGGTTGGCTTTATCAAGAACACCATCGCTCAGGTGGCAAGCAATTTCACCACCAACAGGATGCTGACCGACTACTGCAACCAGTATTATATTCCTCAGGCCAAGCGCGCCGCCGAGGTGATAAGCGATGACTACCGTCTCGCCCGCAGGATCTCCGCCTGGAAGAAGAGGATCCGCCGCGAGTGGAAGAATATCGAGGTTGTATCTCTCACTCAACCAGATACTTCCTACACTTTGTCCATGCGCAAGAGCATGAATGTGGAGGTGGTCCTGAATATCGGTGATCTGAATCCGGATGATATTGGCGTGGAGGTGTTGTTCGCCACGATGGATAGCAAGCGTCGCCTGCATATCCAGGAAAAGCATGAGCTGACTGTCGTTGATTTCAATGACGGCACCGCCAAGTACCAGACCGCGATCGTGCCTGACAAGACAGGTATGTATCAGGTCGCTACCAGGATGTATGCCAAGAACCCGATCCTACCTCACCGTCAGGATTTCGAGCTAGTGAAATGGTTATAGCCACAGGTTTTTTCGACGGTGTCCATCTCGGGCACCGTCTTGTGCTTGAGAA
>JAFROA010000220.1 GCA_017429885.1 Bacteroidales bacterium
CAATCATGTCCATAGCCCTCATGAGCACCCATGCCCATGCCATCAATGAGGTGGTGTTATCGTCACGGGAAGGATCCCTAGGTCCCCAGAGATCAAAGACTCCGGTATATGCGAAACCATCCTGCATCCGGACCCCGTCAATCATGAGATTCATATTAGGATCCGGAGAGACCTCATTGTAGCAAGCTGTGACGGTCGCGTATCCCCTGGCCGCGAGAGTGCCGACGGGATAGACGGACTTCTCCCCGTCACGGTTGTATTTTCCCCTGTCATCCGCGGACGCCTTGTGATCCTTCTCCCCGAGCAGGCCCGAGAACCATGCGTTTGAAACAAGGATCTCCCCGTCCGGGAGAACCACATGATTACCCGCATAGTTGTACAGAAGCACCACCGGCACAGGCCCTTGGACATTATTGGGAGTGACAATCAGCCAGTCCACCTTAGGACCGGTCTTGTCTTTACGGAACCACATCCTGACCTGGCGTCTTGTTCCCTGGCCATAAAGAGTCGGCCCTTCCTCGATTGTCTCGGTAACTATCCCGTCTCCCTTGGGAGGAAGTACACCATACATCTCATGTTGGAACAATTCGAGAATCTCTTGACGCCTTTGAGGCCATTGGCGCTTGCTAACTTTCTTGCCATTGGATAAGACTAATGGATCCTGCAGTTCGTATGGAGCCACTGCGGCCTCGTCGTAATTGACATTCTGGGCAGACAAAAAGGCGGACAAAGTGAACGCCACAGCCACCGTCAAAAGATATCTGAGAATTGACATTAAGATGGTTATGTTTATTAATTGGTTTTATTATCTTTGTAAAGATAACACTTTTTCCTTATCATGCGTTACAACCACCTACTTTTATTCTCCGCCGTGATCATCACCGCAGCGGTGCTTTTTAGTTGCGGACCCAAATATGAATTCAACCTTGATGAGCATCTGGGGATATGCGGGACGAACAGAGCCGAAGCCGCTAAGGAAGCCGGACTGGATTACCTTGAGGCCAATGTCTCCAGTTTCCTTATGCCTGAGCAAAGTGACGAGGAATTCGCCGCGAACAAGGCCCTTGCCGCGACCATCACCCCTCACATTTACTCTGCCAACGGGTTCTTCCCCAGAGAAATAAAGGTTGTCGGTCCCGAGGCTGACATCGACAGGGCTGTCAAGTATTCGGAGACGGCGATCCGCCGCGCGTCGGAGATAGGTATCAAGATACTGGTCTTGGGAAGTAGCGGTTCCAGAAGCATTCCGGAGGGATTCGATCGGGCGGAAGCCGAGGAGCAATTCACCGGATTTCTGAAAAAGATAGCTCCAGCGGCGGAGAAGTATGGTGTCATTGTCGCGATAGAGCCGCTCCAGACCCAGGAGACCAATTTCATCAACACAGTGAAGGAAGGTGCGGAAATCGCAAGAAAGACAGGAAGCGACAACATCTGCGTTATAGCGGATCTTTTCCATATGGCAAGAATGAATGAGTCTCCGGAGGACATAGTCACATCCGCAGACAAACTGGTCCACTGCCATATAGCCGAGTGCGAGGAAAGGACCGCTCCTGGAGTCAAGGGCGATGATTTCACCCCCTACTTCAAAGCATTGAAAAAAATCAAATACACCGGCGGGATCTCGTTCGAATGCTCCTGGCAGGATGTTAATACCCAACTGCCAAAGGCTGTCGGGGTCATGAAAGAGCAAATATTATCAGTAAAATAACTCACAGAAAATGCAAACCAGAAGGGAATTCATCAAGACGAGCATGGCCGCGACAGGTGGCCTCATGCTCGGAGGGTTGGCGTTGGATGCCAAAATCTACGCGCGTTCCAAGCAGGCCAATGACAAAGTAAGGGTCGGCATCATCGGCTTCTCAGACCGTGGCCGATCCTCTCTCTATCCCACGTTTATGGCCAACGCGGAGGAATTGGGATTCGAGATAGTGGCCGTCTCCGACATCTGGAGCCGCCGCAGAGAAGAGGCCAAGGCCTACTTCAAGAATCGTTATGACTTGGATGTCAAACTGTTCCGAAACAATGAGGAGCTCTATGAGTCCGGGATGTGCGACGCCGTGATCATCTCGACAGCGGACTTCCAGCATGCCCTTCACCTCGTCGAGGCCGTGGAGGCCGGTTGTGACGCTTATTGCGAGAAACCTTTCGCCGAGACGATGGCTGACGCCCGTAAGGCCCTTAAAGTCGCCAAGGAATCCAACAGGGTCATCCAGATTGGATCACAACGCCGCTCAGCACCCAACTACCAGGCAGCGTGCGAATATATCAATTCAGGAAAGTTCGGTCAGATCACCATGGTCGAGATGAGCTGGAATGTCAACCAGCCAGGCCGCTGGCGCCGTCCTGCCCTCGTGGCACAGTGCCGGGAGGAAGACACCGATTGGAAGAGATACCTCTGCAACCGTCCATACGAGCCGTGGGATCCTCGGAAATACTTGGAATACAGACTCTTCTGGCCATATTCATCAGGTATTCCCGGGCAATGGATGTCGCATCAGATCGACACTGTCCACTGGTTCACCGGACTGAGCCACCCCAGGAGCGTTGCCGCTAATGGTGGCATATATCTCTGGAAGGATGGGCGCCGCAACTTTGACACCTTGACAGCAGTCATGGATTACGGCCCTGAAGGTTCAAGCGACGGTTTCCAGGTGCTCTACACATCCAGGTTCACCAATTCCGCCGGCGGAGTGAAAGAGCTCTATTTCTCCAACGGAGGCACTCTCAACTTGGACACTAATGAGATCACATCAGCCGGTGGACTTCAGGAAGGCGACGCCAAGTCTATGGGAATGGAGGCGAACCTTCTCGAGACCTTCAAGCTTCCTTCAGTCCAGGTTGTGACTGATGCG
>JAFROA010000221.1 GCA_017429885.1 Bacteroidales bacterium
GTTTGCCGCAAGATCATTCGCTGCGTTCATGGTGATGGTAAAAGGACTTATGATGACTGACAGACCGCTTTGATGAACTCTTCCGAGGTGAAGACAGGCAGGGGAATGTCTTTGAAATGCCTTCTGTTTTTGGTGATTATCAGGTCGCAACCGGCGGCACTCGCGCAAGCGACCTGCAAAGAGTCCTCAAAGTCAGGCCCGTCCAATTTGATGGCGCGATAAACCTGTTGGTCTCCCATTGATAGGATAGAGACGCTATCAAACAGAGTCTTGAGTGTGTCGAGGGTCTCTTTGTGCGTAAGGTATTTCCTTAGAACATAAGCGATATTCGCGAAGCTCAAGACAGATGTGCAGTTCCTAATCTGAGATTCAATCCCGAACTGGAGAATCTGTTTGGCATATCCCGCCCCTTCTCTTCCGAGAATGAGGTCAATAATCACATTGGTGTCAAGGAATGCTTTCTTCATTTGTTCAGGATATATGCTAGCCTCTCGTCTTTATCCAGGTCGTGGCTGGTTATCTTTCCTGCCAGGATGCCTGATAGTTCGTCGATTTTCGGAGAATAAACTCCGGTGATGGAAAGTTTCGGCAGACTTTCCCTCCGGTTAATCTCCGTTTGAAGGATAGTCTCGACATAAGCGTTCAAACTCTTCTCTTCCATCTTGGCGTAATACTTAAGCTTGGCGATAAAACCATCTTCAAACCGGAATATCGCCTGTGTCTTTTTTCTGGTGGTCGCGGTTTCCATCGGTGTTTCTTTAAAGCTCCCAAAAATATGAATAAACATCATGATATCAAAATTTAAAAATGATAGCATATTGCGCTGAACGACTTTTTTGCATATATTTGTGAATATGAGAGCAGGCTTCAACATCGATTTGGGCGGCATGAACACTTTCAAGATGAATGTGAAGTGCCGCTGTATCGTTGAATATGATCATGTGGATGAGTTGAGGGAAGCTGTTTCGGATCCATCGTTGCCTCGTCCTCTCTTTCCAATCGGGGGAGGCAGCAACCTTCTTCTCACCAAGGATTTTCCTGGTACAATCCTCCACAGCGCAATTAAAGGTATAGTGAGGCAGGATTCGGGAAGAGTTCATGTCGGTGCTGGCGTTGTTTGGGACGAATTCTGCGAGTGGTGCGCTTCTGAAGGACTCTGGGGGCCTGAAAACCTCTCATATATTCCCGGAGAGGTGGGAGCCTCGGCGGTTCAGAATATCGGGGCGTATGGAAGGGAGGTTTGTGAGTTGATCTCCTCGGTCGAATGTGTGGATACCCATGATGCTGTCATGGTGAGAATTCCGGCGGAGGAGTGCGGGTACGCATATCGTGACTCTCGTTTCAAGCATGAATGGAAGTGGAGATATATCGTGACGGGAGTCATATTCAAGGTCTCCGAGACACCTGTCCCGATTCTGGATTACGGGCATGTCAGGGAAGCTGTAATCGAGCGTTTCGGGCAAGATGCCATTGACCATCTTTCCCCGGGAATGATAAGGGAGACAGTGACTTCCATCCGTAAATCCAAGCTTCCTGAAGTGTCGGAGCTTGGGAGTGCCGGTAGTTTTTTCCGTAATCCTTATGTCACAGCTGAGCATTATGCCAGCATTCAGCAGATAGCTCTTCGTGATGGTCTGGGGCTTGTGCCTCATTTCGAGGTGGGGGATGGACTTGTGAAGGTTCCCGCAGCATGGATGATTGATAAGTGTGGCTGGAAAGGCCGTGGACACGGCGGAGCAGCGGTTTATGAGAAACAGCCGTTGGTGATAGTCAACGGTTCAGGGAATGCCGCGCCGGAAGATGTCATGACCTTGGCGGCTGAGATCCAGTCTTCCGTTAAGGAAAAGTTCGGGGTTGACCTCGAGCGTGAAGTTGAATATGTCTAATAACCAATACAATGAGTTCATTCATAATTGAGGGAGGTCACAGATTGAGCGGTTCCATAGCTCCCCAGGGAGCTAAGAACGAGGCCCTTGAAGTTATCAGCGCTGTTCTCCTCACCACCGAGGAGATTCAGATGTCGAATGTCCCGGAAATACTTGATGTAAAGAACCTTATCTCGTTGCTTCAGATGATGGGCGTCCTGGTCTGCAGGAAATCTGAGGGAGAATACACATTCAAGGCCGAGAAACTGAATCTGGGTTTTATTGAAAGCAAGGAGTTCGTGCGGATGTGCTCGACTCTGAGAGGTTCCGTGATGGTCGCTGGACCATTGCTCGCCAGAGTGGGCCGGGTGTGGTTTCCTAAACCGGGCGGGGACAAGATTGGACGCCGCAGGGTGGACACCCACATTTCCGGACTCATGTCCCTGGGTGCAGAGCTTGATTATGACACGACCCGAAAGGCATACAGGCTGCAATTGCCTGAAGGTAAACACTTGACAGGTAAATACATGCTACTTGATGAGGCTTCGGTCACCGGAACAGCCAACATCCTGATGGCCGCCTGTCTCGCGGAAGGGAAGACTGTCATCTATAACGCCGCTTGCGAGCCTTACATCCAGCAACTCTCCAAGATGCTGACGGCCATGGGGGCAA
>JAFROA010000222.1 GCA_017429885.1 Bacteroidales bacterium
ACCTCGACCTGCCAGCCGCTGACCTTTACGCCCTCAGGAACGATGGAACGGATGAACACACCCGAATTGCCGTCAGCGAACTGCTGGAATTCGAGGGTGAGATCGAAATTGTAATAATAATCCTCGGTTCCGAAATATCCGTAAGCCTTGTCGGGGCCGCTCTCGCAAACCAGATTGCCCTCATCGTCGACATACCACAGCTCAGTGCCGTAGTTGATCCATCCAGTGAGATCCTTGCCATTGAAGAGATCCTTCTCAACCGGCTCGGGATCAGGAAGTTCCTTGATCTTGACATTCCTGAACCAAGCGGGATAACCGTGATCCTGGAGGCAGATGTGACCGGTCGGAGACATGCCGTACTCGGTGCAATCAGCCCACTTGCCGGCAGCCTTGCGGGCGAACCAATCCTCGCTCCAAGCGTCGAACTCAACTGTGACTTTCCCGTTCAGGAGATAGGTGACGTGACCGTTGTCAAAGATGATCTCGCTCTTGTTCCACTGCCCGGCGGGCTTGAGGTCACGCTTGTCGAAATCGGGGACATACATGGCGTAGTCCACGGCGCATCTCTGCCAAGGCTCAAGCACATAGCCGTCGTTCATCTCAGTGAAGTTATCATCGTCAATCAGCTGATATTCAGGACCAGTGACATAAGGGACCTTGAGGACGGGGTTCTCGACGACATGGTACATCACGCCGCTGTTGCCGCCCTTGCTGATCTTCCACTCCCACTTGAGGTCGAAGTTGGTGTATTCCTTTTCGGTGACGATATATCCATTAGCGTCGCTTCCACCTCCGTCAGCCTGGATGGTACCATCGACGACAGCCCAAGGGCCGGTCAGCTCCTTGCCATTATAATCCCTCCAACCATTAAGTGACTCACCGTCGAACAGGAGTTGCCATCCCTCAGCTTTCTCTTTGGAAGTCAACGTGTTCTGCTTAGGGGAGCAGCTTGCCAATGCGAAAGCGGCAATCAACGTCGCCCCAGTCCAATAAATAAACTTTCTCATATCTTTTGTTATTAGAATGAAACAATTGTCAAATGGCGAGAATCCCCATGATCATGAAGAACAGTATGATCAACAGGACCACTGACACCGTGACGCAGCCGCAACCGCATCCGATGCCTTTTTTGGCGCCCTCGGTGAAGCCCCGGTCCCCTTCTCCGCTACGGGAGAACAAGAGACCTATAATGCCTCCGACCAATGCGCAAGTCAAGATGAATTTCAGCATAATGAACAAATTTAATACTTTTCCTCACTATTTCAATAGTCACGCCGAATTGTTATCTTTGTGAAAGGATAAAAAACTCTTAAAACATGTTTTCAAAAGAAATCTATATCGCCAGAAGAAAAGCTCTGATCGAGAAGATGGCGGCCACCGCTCCTGAGGGGAAACGCGGTATCGCCCTATTTGTCGGAAATGTGGAGGCAGCGGCCCAGTACAAGGATAACGCCTACAAATTCAGGCAGGATTCTTCCTGGCTGTATTATTTCGGACTGGACGAGCCCCGCTACGGAGCCGTGATTGATTTGGACAATGGGGAAGAGACAATCTACGCCGATGACGTCGAGATCGGGGATATTATCTGGATGGGTCCTCAACCGTCCGTGGCATCCAAGGCGGCGGAGGTCGGAATCGGAAAATCAGCGTCCTACGGAGCATTGAGCGTGGCTGTCACAAAGGCTTTGGTCACCGGCAGGAATATTCATTTCCTACCCCCGTCGAGATATTACAACACCATGAAACTGGCCTCCCTAACTGGGATTCCTGAGGAGCTGGTCGGCAAGGTCGCCCCGATAGCTGAGGATGGCGGACGTCATGCGTCCGAAGAGCTTGTCAAGGCTGTGATCTCGATGAGGCTTGTCAAGGAACCATGTGAGATTGAACAACTTGACGATGCCGGAGCACTCGGACAGGAGATGCATTCCATCGGCCGGGACAACATAAAGATCGGGATTGTTGAGCAGGATATAGTCGGAAAGATGGAGGGGCTGGTGCTCCAGAAAGGTTGGGGAGTATCCTTCCCGACCATCTTGACACAGCACGGCGAGACCCTTCACAACCACCTCCACGACAAGATCGTTAAGCCGGGCAAACTGATGGTCATAGACGCCGGAGCCGAGAACAACATGCACTACGCATCCGACTTCACGAGGACTTACCCGACCTCGGGGAAATTCACCACGAAACAACGGGAGGTTTACCAGATTGTCTGCGACTGCAACGAGCTGGCTTTCAGCTTGACAAAGCCCGGTGTCGCCTACAGGGATGTCCACCTCGCCACCGCGAGGAAGATGCTCGAGGGTTTAAGCGCCCTGGATCTTGTGAAGGGAGACCTCGACACTATGGTCGCTGAGGGCATCGCCGGCCTGTTCCAGCCCCACGGCCTAGCCACAACATGGGTCTGGATGTCCACGATATGGAAGATCTCGGTGAGAACCTTGTGGGCTACGATCCGGATCAGAAGCGCGCCAACCAGCTAGGCCTGGGAAGCCTTCGCATGGCCCGCAAGCTTGTCCCGGGAAATGTCATCACCGATGAGCCGGGAATATATTTCATCCCTGCGCTTATCGAGAAGTGGAAGTCTGAGGGCACAGGTAAGGGATTCGTCAACTTCGCCAAGCTGGAGTCCTATTACGACTTCGGCGGGATCCGCCTGGAGGACGATGTCCTGGTGACCGAAGACGGAGCCAGACGCACCGGCCCGAACCGCCTGCCTATCCAGCCTGACGACGTGGAATCCGCCATGTCATCCTAAACACAGATGTCAATAGTCATAATCATATTGGCCGTCCTGGCCGGAATCATAGGGATCGCCGGGAGCATTCTCCCTGGCCTTCCCGGGCCGCCGGTCAGCTGGGCCGGACTGCTTATCCTCTACCTATGGGGCAATGGGACAAACGGAGCAGGCGACCCGATATCCACCAAGTTCCTCCTGATCTGGCTTGCAATCACAATCGTGGTTTGCGTCGTGGACTACGTGGTCCCGGCTTATTTCACCAGGATCACAGGGGGTAGCAAAGCGGCCGGACGGGGAGCCATCATCGGCCTTATCGTCGGGATGTTCGTGCCACCGGTGGGAATAATCCTGGGGACTCTCGGAGGAGCTTTCCTGGCTGAGTACCTGGTGGCCAGGAAAGACGGCTGGGAGTCTTCGAAATCGGCCATAGGAGCCCTTCTGGGGTTCTTTTTCGGCACCGGAATCAAGCTGATCGCCAGCGGCTTGATGATGTACCACATAATCGTATTCATAAGATGAGCGACACAAGGCATCAGGATTTCCTCTCCGAGGTTAAGAGAATACTCCCGAAAGAGAGCATCTACACAGACGATTTGAGATGTCTCGCCTGGGGAACAGACGCCGGTTTTTACAGGCTTATTCCAAAAATCATCATCCGCTCCGGAAATGAGGAGGAAGTGTCCAAAGTCTTGTCACTGGCCAGCCGCATGAAGGTGCCTGTCACTTTCAGGGCCGCCGGAACAAGCCTTTCTGGCCAGGCCATAAGCGACTCTGTCCTGCTTGTAGCAGGGAAGAATTGGGAGAGATTCAAAGTGGATCCGGGCAGCGGAAACGTGACTTTGGAGCCTGGTATAGTCGGAGCCAGGGTGAACGCCATCCTTAAACCTTATGGGCGTAAATTTGGGCCGGACCCGGCGTCAATCGGCTCATGCATGGTGGGCGGGATCGTGATGAACAACGCCTCCGGAATGAGCTGCGGCACACACGCCAACTCAGACAAGATGATGATCTCGGCCAGGATGGTGCTTCCGGACGGGACAGTCCTTGACACTGGTGACGAGGATTCGAAGGCCGCTTTCCGAACCAGCCACCCGGAGTTCCTTAAGGCTATAGAGGATCTCCACCGGGAAGTCATTTCCAACCAGCGACTTACAGACAGGATAAAGCATAAGTATTCAATCAAGAATGTTACCGGTCTCAACCTGCTGCCGCTAGTGACTTTCGACGACCCGTTCGACATCATGGCCCACTTGCTCGTGGGTTCGGAAGGAACGCTGGCTTTCCTGAGCCGGGTCACGATGAAGACTCTTCCGCTCGCCCCCTTCAAGGCCAGCGCAATGATCTATTTCGGATCCATAAAAGAGGCCGCGGAGGCGGTTGTGGCGATGAAACGGGACGAAGGATCCATTATAAACGCCGCCGAGTTGCTCGACAAGAGGTCGCTGATGTCCGTCTCGGATCCGATGCTGGAGAAGTACCCGGACAAAGACCTCACAGCGGTGCTGACCGAGACCACGGGATCCTCCCGGGAAGAACTGGAATCAAATATCTCCTCGATAGTTTCCTCCTTGGAAGGGTTCGGAGTATTGTCCGACTCGGAACTGCCCGAGTTCACTAGTGATCCTGAGACTTGCTCTAAATATTGGGCGATTCGTTCCGGAATATTCCCATCCGTTGGAGGCATGAGACGTCAAGGGACCACATGTCTCATTGAAGACGTGGCTTTCCATATCGAGGATCTCCCCAATGCGACAGTGGATCTGTCCAACCTGCTGGACAAGCATGGGTATGACGACTCCTGCATCTAC
>JAFROA010000223.1 GCA_017429885.1 Bacteroidales bacterium
CCGTTGAGGGTCCTCATCGAATTGGCGTTAGGGCCTGTCACAAGGATTCTCTCGGTTCCCTTCAGAGGAAGGATTCCTCCCTCGTTCTTCAACAGCACCTCAGACTCAAGCGCGGCGGCGTAAGACTCGTCGGCGAAACGCTGGCATCCGAAATCCTTATATTCATGATCCCATGAAGGATTGTCGAAAAGACCTAGACGGACCTTCAGGCGAAGGATACGACGGACCGCGTCATCAATCCTGGACATGGGAATATCACCGGACTCCGCGAGATCAACTATTATATTAACGCACTCAGGATCATAAGGTTCCATAATCATGTCTATACCGGCATTGATTCCCATGGCAACAGCCTCCCGTTTGTCAGCGGCGACATGATCCCTGGTATAGAGATTATTGACATCCGCCCAATCGGTCACGATCAGACCGTCCCAATTGAGTTCTCCCTTGGCCCAACCGGTAAGGAGTTCTTTGTTAGCGTGAGTCGGAATGCCATTGATTGAGGCAGAGTTCACCATGACGGTGAGAGCTCCGGCTTGGAAACACTCTTTAAAAGGACGGAAATACTTCTCTCTCAAATCATTGAGTGCTATATAAGCAGGTGTGCGGTCCTTCCCTGTATGAGGGACTCCATAGCCCATGAAGTGCTTGATGCTGACAGCCGCCTGCTCCAAATCAATATGGTTCGGATCATCACCCTGTATAGCCTCGGTCTCCGTGCGGGCCATCTCAGCCTGGAGGTAAGGATCCTCTCCCCAACTCTCCCAATGCCTCGGCCAGCGGGGATCACGCCCGAGATCCATCACCGGGGAGAATACCCATGCCACCTGGGCGGCCCTTGTCTCATAAGCGAGAGCCTCGCCCATCATCCTGGGATATTCCCTATTGAAAGTCGCACCCAGATTAATCTCCTGCGGATACAGGGAGCCATCTGTGAGGTATGATGCTCCATGGATCATGTCCAATCCGTAAATGCAGGGAATACCGATCAACTCCATGGATTTATCTTGAATCTGACGGACGAAGGCGGCTGTTCCCTCCCTAGAAAGAGAGACATCTTTCAGGAGGTTCAGGATTGAACCAACTTTATACTCTCCTAATATCTTCTCCAATTTGACAGGGTCGATCTCAGGTTTCGTATCATCCGTGATGGTGTCAATCGAGAGCTGCACCATCTGGCCAGCCTTCTCTTTGAGAGTCATTTTCTTGAGGACTGACTCAACCTTAGCCTCGACATCTTTGTCAAGAGGGATGGCTGGTGCCACACCACTTTTCGGCGAACAGGCCGCCGCCATAATTGCCATAACAATCAGAATTGTTTTAGTTGTTCTCATTATAGTATTATTTTTATCTCTTTTCCACGATAATCCACCTCTTTTCCATCCGCGTCAGGATCATAAGCTTTGGGGTTGGAAGGCTCGACCAGAATCACGGTGAACCTGCGCTCTTGGAGCATTCCTGGGAACTCACCGGCCCTATCACCGATCGTGAGTGTCCTCGAGGCATCGTCCCAACGGAACTGGATTGTGGAGAACGCACCTTTCTCATAGCCATAGGTCAG
>JAFROA010000224.1 GCA_017429885.1 Bacteroidales bacterium
AGCAGCCCGGCATTGGCGCACTCCCCCGCCTTCTGCAAGCGGGAGAACACCTTGCCATGCTTATATGTGAACCAGAAATCGCAGCAAACCAGGCAGCCCTTATTCTCCGGCTTTGCCAGGTCAGCAAGCATCGCATCCGGATCGAAGTTCAACGTATCAACGTGATACACAGGGAATTCCCCTTTCACTCCCGGTGAATACTCGCGCATCGAGAAGTCCACGCCAGCACGAAGCGGCTTTCCGTCAGCCGACATCTCCATAGCGCCGCAGAAAGTGTTGATATTTATGGAGAATGGCTGAACAGTCACCTCATCCACTCCAGCTTTCTTAAACTCCTTGACAAGATATTTACCGGCCTTATTGGCACCGTCCCGGGCATAACCGCGGCCTTGGAACTTGGCCGAGCTGAGAGACTTGACAACTTTCTTGAAATGAGGCAAATCCTGCGCCGACAACTGCAGGCTGATCAGCGCCAATAGTATGATAATAAGCTTTTTCATCGTAGTTATTCTCACTTTCACACAAATATAACTTTTTTAACAGTTTTACGTATCTTTGAATCATAATAACACTCCTATGCCACCATCACATTCCCAACGAATCAGAATATTCAAGTCCACTCTGGATGCCATTCGTCAAGGTTGGTATCCCTCCGACTCCGGAAGAAAGGTGGAACTTCCTACAACCCAGGAGGTTATGTCGGCGTCAAAGATGTACTCCCAGCCGGCGCGGTTGATTACTGGCTCTACCGAACCAGTCCAAACCGAGGTGCGGGTGGAGGACAGCGACTGCGTGCTGGCGGCCAAGCGGCTCATCGACGAGGGATACAATCCAGCGATGCTGAATTTGGCCGACCTCTACGTTCCCGGCGGCTTGGTTGAGTTCGGCTCCGGGGCGCAGGAGGAAAACCTGTGCCGCCGTAGCAACCTCATCCTCTCGCTCTACCAGTTCTCACGGAACAGGATCCGGCAATTTCCCGACCTAAGCCTTGAGCCTAACGAGAACCAGTACCCGATGGACGAACGGTTCGGAGGAATATACAGCGGCAAGGTCTCTTTCTTCCGCGGGCCCGAGTCGGAAGGCTATCCATTCGAGGACGTAACTTACAATATTCCAGTGATTTCCGTAGCGGCAATTAGCGGTCCGCGCATCGACAGAGACGGCCTTATGTTCCCCGAGGAGACTGCACTGACCTTGGACAAGATGCGCACTATCTTCCGGATCGGTAAGGCCAACTTCCACGACTCCCTCGTCCTATCGGCAATGGGTTGCGGCGCATTCGCCAATCCCCCCGCACACATAGCAAAGCTCTTCCACCAAGTCATAGAAGAGGAAGAGTTCAGAAATATCTTCAAGCTAATAGATTTCGCCATCATCGACGGCTACCGCACCGGTCTCGCCCACAACCCCGACGGCAACCTCCTCCCCTTCCAAAGGGAGTTTTCCTCTATTTGATTCTTAAACCACCCTAACAAGATTTATGAAACGCATTCTCCTGACTGCTATCGCCGCTTTGGCCGCTTTGAGCGCTGGCGCCAAGGTTCAGCTCACCCCTCTTTTCACAGACAATATGGTATTCCAACAAAACTGCCAAGCTCCTGTCTGGGGCAAAGCGGCGCCGGGAACGGAGGTGATAGTTACTCCATCATGGAACAATAAGACTTACAGCGCGATAGCCGATGCCGAAGGTCGTTGGCAAGTCAGTGTTCCCACCCCCAAAGGCAGCTTCAAGAAATACACTCTCACCATCTCGGACGGCGAGCCCCTGGTTCTCCATAATGTCGTTGTAGGTGAGGTCTGGCTGGCGTCAGGACAATCCAATATGCAGATGCCCGTCGAAAGCTGGAGAGCAAAACGAGTCAATCAGGACGACATTAATAACGCGGCTGAATACGCCGATGTCAGGCTGCTTCAAGTCTCGAGGGCGACAGGTATGGTCGAGCATGATTATTTCAGTGCGGATTTCGACAAGTGGAAAGAATCTTCTCCTGAGACAGTACGCAATTTCTCAGCGGCGGGATGGTATTTCGGACGCAAGCTCTTTGATGAGCTTAATGTGCCAATAGGCGTGATCCACAGTAGCTGGGGCGGAACTATCATCGAGGCATGGATGAGCGAGGGGGCGATTAAGTGCTTCCCTGAAACCCTTAACCAGCTCGCTCTCGTGAAAAAGCTTTCCGACAATGAGGCCGAGCGTGAGAAGACCTACGAGGAGGAGATCGACGCTTTCTTCCAAAACGCTAAAAATCAAGACATCGGTCTTAACGGAGGTGTCGCCGTATGGGCTCAGCCACTCTTCAACGACAGCAGCTGGAAGACCATCTCACTCCCCTGCAAGGTACAAGAGCTTTGGCCCGCCACTAAAGGCATCTACTGGTTCCGTAAGGAAATTGACATACCCTCCAGCTGGGAAGGGCACGACCTGACTTTGAGCCTCGGTCCTGTCGATGACTTCGACGAGACATATTGGAACGGCGAGATGGTTGGTTACGGAAGAATATGGAACAAGGCCCGGGAATATTCTATCCCCGCCCGCCTGGTCAAAGCCGGGAAAACCGTGCTCTGCATCAGAAACACTGATGACCATGGAGATGGAGGATTATACGGTGACAGTTCCCTACTTTTCATTAAAGGACCTGACGGCGGCAAAATAAGCCTGACCGGCGACTGGAAGGTTACTCTGTCCGTTTCTTTCAAGGATATGCCTAAATCCGCCACAAGGGAGCCCAATATGGTCACGGTTCTATATAATGCCATGATAAAGCCTTTAGCTCCTTTCGCCATCAAAGGAGCGATATGGTACCAAGGTGAATCCAATGCCGGTAAGGCGTATCGTTACCGTGACTTCATGAATGCTCTCATCCTAGACTGGAGGGCTCTATGGGGATATGATTTCCCGTTCTATATCACTCAGTTAGCCAGCTACAAGCCCATCACGAGAGTGGCCGGTGATGATGATTGGGCAGAGCTTCGGGAGGCTCAGACCATGTCCACAAAGGCTCTGGAGAAGGTTGGCATGGCTTGCATAATCGACTTAGGCGAAGCTGAGGATGTCCATCCGGTCCGTAAGAAAGAGGTTGGAGAACGCCTCGCCAATCTGGCGTTGGCTAACGATTATGGGAGGAAACTCGTTGTCAATGGACCTCGTTACGCTGGTTATACCATCTGTGGCGATGCGATCCGGGTGAAATTCACTGATGTGGCCGGCGGCCTGAAGGTAATCCCCTCAGGGAACTTCGCCGAAGACAGATACGGGAAGGACGGTATGGATTCCGAACTTGTCAAAAAGGCCGAATCAGGCTCTCTGATGGGCTTCCAGATCGCTGGTGCTGACCGAGTATGGCATTGGGCGAACGCGACAATCTCAGGCGACGAGGTCATCGTCTCATGCCCTGAGGTCAGCCGTCCTATGGCTGTCCGCTATGGATGGGGTGCGAACCCTGTCTGCAACCTCTTCAACAGCGAAGGCCTTCCCGCTTGGCCATTCCGTACCGACGACTGGGTTGGAATGACATACGGGAAACTCTAGCCAATAATCTCTTCGGGAATGGGAATTAAACTCAAGGCTCTTTTACTTATCACCTGCATACTGGCGGCAACCCTGCTGGCAAGCCAAGAAACGCATGCCCGCACAGTCCATGTGAAAAGCGAGAAAGCCTTGAGGCGAGCGGTCATTGAGGCTGTCCAAGGCGATACCATTGTTCTGCGTAAAGGAATATATCGCCTGCGGAGACAATTAGTGGTCGAGGGGAAATCAGGCGTGGTGATCAAAGGAGAAGGAGCCTGCCTGAGCGGAGGCATGCGCATCCCCTTATGGCGTCTTAGGCAAGCTAAAGGCCTGGATAAAGGTGTGCTAAGGGCAAATCTCAAGCGATATCCGATTGGGGCGATATGCCCGAAAGGAGATCCTCATCTGACCGGTCCGTCATGGTCCGAGCTGTTCACTGACGGCGTGCCGATGCGTCTTAGCGAATGGCCCGACGAGGCTCCGCTTCCACTCGATTCTGTTGTGACTCCCGGAAGAGGTTATATCCGTCCTCCGGAAGGGGAAGGCTTTGGTGTCATAGCTTTCCAGGAAGACAGGCCGCTGGAGTGGAAACATCCTGAGCTGGGATGGCTCTGGGGATGTTTCCGATTCGGATGGACCAGCGAATTGACTCCGATTAAGAGCATTGGAAGAGACAAGACTATTGAAGCGGGAAGCCTCACAAATTATGGCTTCGGCCACAATCCTGGTGAGCGGTTCCAGAGATGGAAGGTTTTGAATATTCCCGAAGAAGTCACCTTACCTGGAGAGTATTCATTGGACGCGGATGGCAAAAAGGCATGGCTAAGACTACCCAACGGCACTAAGCGGCTGGAAATCAGCGTATTAACTCAATCCTTAGTTCGCCTTGTAAATTGCTCGAATGTGGTCATCTCCGAGCTGGAAATGACCTGCTCTAGAGGAGATGCCGTCTCCATATCAGGTTGCTCCAACACCAGTCTGGAAGATTGCGTTATCCATGGAATGGGACACGTGGCGGCCTCGATTGATGGCAGGAGCCGCTCATGCGGACTGGTGCGTTGTGAGCTTTATGATCTCGGAGCGGGAGCCGTGGAACTTGCCGGAGGAGACCGTGTAAACATAGTCCGTGGCGATAACTATGTGGAGAACTGCCGCATCCACAATTTCAACCGGATCGAGATGCAGTATCGGGTGGGAGTCGTGATGAGCGGATTGGGCAACAGGATCTCTGGTTGCGAGTTCTACAATTCCGCCACAATGGCCATCCTGATGCTCGGCAACGATCAGACCGTCGAGTATTGCAACGTCCACCACGTATGTCTGGACATCGAAGACAACGGGGCACTTTACCACGGGCGAAACCCTGCGCAAAGGGGCAGCGTGATCAGGGGCAACTATTTCCACGACATAGAGGTGCCTTTTAACGTGAGGGCTCTCTACCATGACGACGGTTCTGGTGCCGTGGAAGTTTACGGCAATATATTCCAGAATATCACCTCCCCTCCTGTGCAGATAGGTGGCGGGAGTGATATCCGTTACCACGACAACATATTCATGGACCTCCCATGCGCTGCCGTCAAGACAGATGGACGACTGAAGACATGGGGCGCAGACCGACTTATCGCCCACCGCGATTCGGTCGCCCTCGTGGACGGTCCGGCATTCAGGGCACACTACCCCGAATTCGCCTCATATTATGAGGGTGACCCTGCTGAACCCCAACGTAATGTATTCACGCGCAATGTGTTCTATAAAGTGAAATGGGCTTTTGAGAAAGTGATCTGGAGCGATCATATCTACAACAATGACATCGAGGGGAAAGCCAATTTCATATCCACGATGTGTGATAATATAAAGACCGACGAGAACCCCGGTTTCTTGGATCCCACTAATCCTTTGGCGGGATTCACCGCGAATCCTTCATTGCTTGATGCCATACCCGGATTCATACTTCCGGATCTTTCAAGGATTCCTCACACATCCAGCGTGTCGAATGACGCCTACAGACCCCAATCCGCCGCTGGATTCACCGGCCAGATAGCCGAAGTATCCGATGAGCTGCACACCCCGGCAGGCAGGAGACAATGATCATCTGACCAAGTACCTCTTCCTCTCTTCTTCAGGGAACTTCTCTATTGAGTAGCGGAGCATTGTCCTTGGCATGGAGCGGAAACGAGGCTCCAGATACTCCACAAGGGCATTCTTATCCTTTTTCCCGGCCTCACGGAGAAGCCAACCTACAGCCTTGTGAATCAAATCGTGGGGATGCTTAAGGAGAATGTCAGCTATCGCGAACGTGTCTTCCAGCTGACCATGCCTTATGAATGTCATAGTGCTGACAATCCCTATCCTCTTCTCCCAGATCGATTTCCCATTCCTCGCGAGGTCATAAAGCAATGAACGGTCTTTGTCCAGAAGCCACACTCCGAGCAATGGGTAGCAAGAAAGATCCACGAGATCCCAATTATTAATCTTGTCGGTATGGGAGAGGTAGAAATCAACGCATTTATCACGAGTAACCGCATCCCGTTTGGAGTGCGAGAATACCTCTACCAGGGCGAGAAGCCCAGCCAGCCTGACCTCATGATACTCGCTCATAAGGCACTCCT
>JAFROA010000225.1 GCA_017429885.1 Bacteroidales bacterium
AACTATGATCATAACTAATTTACCACCTCCTTTTTATCAAAGCGGGTGCAAAGATATGAAAATTTTCTTAATTTTGTCAAAACAAAAATGTTATTTCAATGGACAGCCCGTTTTTATACAACAAGTATGTGACAGGCCAGCATTTCGTCGGCCGCAAGGAGGATTGCGCGATTTTGTCCAATCTCTTGTCCCAAAATGAGAATGTTGTATTATGGGAGCCCGTCGGTGCGGGAAAGAAGTCCATTGTTCATCAAGTCCTCACAAAGATGAGGGTCTCCGGCTCTCGCTTTGTGACTGGCGAGATGACGGCTCTGGATATTCGCTCCAATGAGGCTTTCGCCAGGCGCTTCGGCTCGGCTGTGATACGTCTGGTGGCCTCCACTCCTGATGAATATTCAAGGATTGTAACCACCTATCTGCAGGGAAGTCACTTTGTCTTTGACCAGACCGCTTATTCAAGCTCCGACACCATCCTGTCCACCAATTGGGAAGTAGACGAGAATGATATCAGGGCGGTCTTGCGTCTCCCGTACCGTCTTTCAGTTGACAGGGGGGAGCGGATCATAATGATTATTGACGAGTTCCAGAATCTGGATCTGACTGAAGATGGTGAAAAGCTGTTCAAGCTCATGGAGGAGGCTATTGACGAGGGGCGTCGGCTGGGAATAAAGGGATTCTCTTTCATCTTCCTAGGCTCGATGTGCAACGCCATGCGTGACATTTTCGTCAAGAGACACTTTTTCTATCGCAGGGTTGAGCGCCTTAAGCTCAGCAAGGTGGATGAGAGGGAGATCGTTGAGCATATTATTAAAGGTTTCCTTGCGAGCGGTAAGGTCATCGACCGGGACCTGATTGGTGGAGCTTGCCGGTTGTTCAAGTGCGATTTGTTCTATATCAATCACTTCACATCGATTTGCGATTCCCTTTCCAAAGGGTATATCATGGAACCGGTTCTTCTCGAGGCCCTGGATACGATCATCTCGATCAATCGCGGGCGATTCGTATCCATAATGAATGACCTGACCACTTTCCAAGTGAGCCTTTTGAAGGCTATTGTGGATGGCTACACTAAGTTCAGCACCGCCGAGGTGATCCGTAAATATTCCTTGAACTCCTCCGCAAATGTCAGACGCTTGAAAGACGCCCTGATGAAGAAGGAGATCCTGACCTTTGTCGGGGATGATGAGCGTCCGGTCATTTTTGATCCTCTCTTTGAATACTGGCTTAAGAACACATATTTCAAAAACCAATAACCTATAATGTCGAAGAAAAAGATAGCGGTCTTGACTGGCGCGGGAGTGAGCGCCGAGAGCGGCCTTTCCACGTTCAGGGGATCTGGTGGACTTTGGGGAGAATACGATCCCCAAGAGGTGGCATCCATCGAAGGCTGGTACAGGAACCGGAAACTCGTTCTGGGCTTCTACAACCAGCTTCGCAAACAGCTTTCCGAGGTCAAACCCAATGCGGCGCATTTGGCGATAGCCGCTCTCGAGAAAGACTACGATGTCACTGTGATTACGCAGAATGTGGATAATCTCCACGAGAGGGCGGGCAGCACCAGGGTCATCCATCTCCATGGAGAGGCGACCAAGGTGCGTCCGGAGAATGGTGAGTATGACAGGACATATTCAGAGAAAGAGGTTATTGACGTCGGATATGAGCCGGTGAATCTTGGAGACTTGGCGCCAAATGGCAGCCAGCTGCGTCCCCATATCGTTTTCTTCGGGGAAGCTGTCCCGAAGATCGAGAGGGCTATCGACGTGGTCGCCGATGCGGACATAATGCTTATCGTGGGCACTTCTCTCAATGTTTATCCGGCAGCGGGGTTGTACCGGTACGCTA
>JAFROA010000226.1 GCA_017429885.1 Bacteroidales bacterium
GCAACCGTCTCCACCTCCGGAGTCGTCACCGCCAAATCCGCCGGCTCCGCCACCATCACTTGCACCACCGAGGATGGCTCAAAGAAAGCCACATGTGCGGTGACGGTCAGTGCGGCAACGGTTTCTGTAACTGGTGTATCGTTGGATAAGACTTCATTGAGTCTTGAGGAAGGCAAGACCTCTACCATTACGGCGACGGTCTCGCCCTCCAACGCCACCAATAAGGCCGTAACCTGGTCTTCCAGCAATACATCCGTCGCAACCGTCTCCACCTCCGGAGTCGTCACCGCCAAATCCGCCGGCTCCGCCACCATCACCTGCACCACAGAGGATGGAGCGAAGAAAGCCACCTGTGCGGTAACTGTAACAGGTGCAACAACAGGAACCGAGAACGGACATGCATGGGTTGATCTTGGTTTACCCTCCGGAACAAAGTGGGCTACATGCAATATTGGTGCTTCAAAACCAGAAGAAAGTGGGAGTTTCTTTGCTTGGGGCGAAACTTCAACGAAAAATGATTATAGTTGGAGCAGATACAAGTGGTGTAAAGGTTCCTATTTCCAGCTTACGAAATATTGTAAGAGTTCAGGATATGGAACTCCTGATGGCAAAACTACGTTAGATTCAAGCGATGATGCTGCTATTGTTAATTGGGGTGGATCATGGCGCACACCATCAAATACTCAAATGAACGAACTTATTAATTATTGTAATTGGAAGCAGGATTCTGAAAATGGTATAGATGGTTATTTGGTTACCAGCAAAGTCAATGGGAATAGTATATTCTTGCCTTCAGTAGGGTATTATATGGGAAAGACTTTTTCAAGTGGCTATAGAAGTTATTGGACTTCATATACTGAAGGTATGGGTGGTGCGAATTGCCTTTATTATTCTGGAACAACTATTAAGATCGGCTCTCAAGATAGAGCCTATGGGTTACCTGTTCGTGCTGTTATTAAATGACAAACATATTATCACATGGAACAATTAGAATCAACGCAATGGCTTGAAATGTATTTAGAAAGAAAACTCTCACAAAATGTCTCACTCGATAATTCTAGATACAAAGAGGTGAGAAACTTTATGCTTCTTTGGAATATCTTTGAACGAGTATTTCTTAATAATAATGCTAATGCCGGGAGGGTATGGAATATTCAGAACGAAATTGTACCATGCCGAAAAGATCTTGATCATTATTATTCTTTTCTTATAAAAGAGTATGTAGAAGAAGTAAGTTTTAAGAAACTGAATTTTGATTATAAGGTAGACGGTAGAATGCCAGAACATCAGTATGGGAAGGATGTCTTTGAGAGATTAAGGAAAGAAACCCCGTCAGAGGCAGAAAAGAAACAAGTATGTCTAATGGTATTATGGCGCTACAGAAATAACCTGTTTCATGGAGGTAAGGAAATCTCAAATATCTGGAAACAGGGAAACATATTCTTAGAGGCTAATAGGTTCTTGGTTAGTCTTCTTTCGCAAAAAACAGGAGTATCATTACATTATGAAGTTGATAAATAGATGATATTGGATTTGATATGGGCTTAATAGACAGTAAGTTCCGGAGGGCTCGTTTGGATCAGTCGCCTTGGTTGTTCCATTTTATTAATGGGAAAGATAGTGATCCTTTTAATACATTGAAAAAGATTCTGGAAGAAAAAAAGTTGATTAGTAGTAAAGGATATATTTGTTTTTCAGCTTCACCTCTTACTGCGATTACCAAGTTCTTTAAGGTTAAATCTACATCTACAAACAAACCTATGTACTATCCTTATGGGCTAGGCTTTTCTAGGGATCGAATGGTGAGTGATTTTGGTACAAGGAATGTCATTTATTATGGTTCTGGCGAGAAAGATAATATCTCAGATTGTTTATTATGGCGTTCTGAACAACTCGTTATTGATAATTATGACTTTGAATATCTAAGGGAATGGAGAATTAAAGGTAACGAGTTTGATTTTTCTTCTTTTCCTGTGGAAGATATCGTTATTGTTGCCCCCAGTCAAGACGAACTGAATGCTTTGTTTGTAGAAGAGAATATAGAATTTACACCTATCATTGACTATATCAATGAAGATATTGAGCCTGATTGGACTGATATATACACTCGGAAATGGAAAGGGATTGCGGTGGATAGAATTGGTAACGAATATTTAGATGACTATGCCCTTTCTTCATCTATAATCGGTCAGGTAATAGGGGAAGACATGGAGGATAAGTTGTTTCAGGTGTCACCATTATATGTTAGCGGTAAAAAGAGATAAGTTTTATTTATTCTAAGGATGATAGCCAAATGCATAGAATATATAGTGACTCTATTTTCCATTATACGGATTGTGAGGACGCATTAGTCGGGATATTAGAAAAAGGCTTTCAAGTGAGATGTTGTAAGGAACAGTTTATTGATCCTGCTGGTCATTATGCTTATATAGATATTCCTCTGGTGAGTTTCTGTGATATCCCTCTCAATTGTATTCAATACATAACATATGGTGGATACGCTATTGGGTTGAGTAGGGCATGGGCTAATGAAGCGAAACTGGCTCCTGTTTCTTATTATTTAAATGCAAGAAAACTTTTTCTAATCAATCAATGCGAAAAGCATATGAAGAGTATATGAACAGCAAGACAAAAGACTCTCGAAGGATTCTAGCTTACATGAAACCAATGCGAAAGTATAAAGATGGTAATTATGGTGTGAAAACTCTTTCTAATGGGAAACAGATTGTTTTGCGGAGAGATAATTACATAGAGAGAGAATGGCGGAAAGCCTATCTTTCCCGATGGGACCAAGGAGATTATTATTTGAACAAGCCAAGCTACGTAACCTTTAAAAGTGAAGATGTGTCATTTATTATAGTCCAGGAAAGCGGGGAGAGGAGTAGCATAATATCAAGAATAAAAGAGTTAACAATGGTCGGTGGTAGAAACACTTCACCTTCGGGAAATGATATTGAGAGTTTAATATCTAAGGTTTTAACGATAGGCGAGATAAAGAAGAACTTTTAGATGTCCTCCGATTGTTTCTTTGATAGAAGAGAAGGATAAGGTGTTACATCATCCGTGTTTATTGTGCATGAATGGGGTCTGGATAGGTTTCTGGTGATCAAGGCCTGGGGCGTGTTTTCCTATCTTGTGCGAGAGAAGAGAGTTGCCAGAGATGTTTGGCGGAAATTGTTGAGAATGAAATAAATATATGAAACTGGAAGAAGGTGAGATAATCCAGTCCCGTTACAGGCTGGTGTCGCTGAAGGGCCGTGGATCTTTCGGTGAGGTGTGGCTGGCGAAGGACGAGCAGACGGACATGGATGTGGCTGTCAAGGTGTATATTGCCTTGGATGACAAGGGATTGGAGGAGTTCAAGGCGGAGTACAAGAACTCATATTCCCTTAACCATCCGAACCTTCTGCACGCCTATTACTTCGATGTGGTGGACCGGCAGCCTTTCCTCGTGATGCCGTATTGCCCGGACTCGGCGGAGTCACTGGTCGGGAATACCGATGAAAAGACGCTGCTTCGGTTCATCCGGGATGTCGCCTCTGGCCTGGAGTACCTTCATGCCAGGGACATTATTCACCGTGACATCAAACCGGACAACATCCTGGTGAACCAGGAGGGAAACTTCGTGGTGACTGACTTCGGGGTGAGTTCGAAGATGAAGAGCACTCTGCGTCGCAACTCTACCCGTGCGATGGCTGGGGCTGATGTGGCCGGGACGATCGGGTACATGGCTCCGGAACTGTTCTCCCGCAACCCGGACGCTGTCAAGGCCACGGACATCTGGGCGCTCGGCGCGACGGTATTTGAGATGGCTTCCGGGGAGATGCCGTTTTTCGGCCAGGGTGGTGCTCTGCTCCTGCGGGGGGCGGATATTCCAGAATTGAGAGGGGAGTGGTCGGAAGGCTTCCGGAATATCGTCGATGCCTGCCTCGCCCGTGACACTTGGGACAGGCCGACGGCGGCGAGACTTGCTGGGTGGGCGAATGATTTGCTGAATGGTCGGCCGGTATCACTCCAAAAGTCAGTAGCGCCAGTAGTTGATAATTCTTCCACGGTCAGGATCCAGACACCGCCGGAGGAACCGCAGACGTCTCCCGTCGTGGTATCCGATAAGAAACCTGCTCTTTCTGTCCATACTGTTGTCGGTAATGATGCGTCTGAGAAGCCAAAGAAATCTTCTTTTAGCAAGATACTCCTTGTTGTTGCTATTATTGCCGGGTTGGGGGGACTGATTAAAGTCGCAATGACGCCTAAGTTGGGAAAGTCCAATGTAATTGAAAAATCCGCAGAAGACTTTAAGCTTCCGATAGGCAATAACATTTACCACGGCGTAGCTTATCTAAACGGAGGTAAGTCGGTTAAAATAAAGAAGATAGAACTTGATTTCGGGACAAAGGAGGGCAAGATCTATTATAGTGATAAACCTCTTTTCCTGGACATTGAGGCAAGTTCTGAGACTTCGAAGACTAAATTGATAATTAAGGAGACAAATCCCGATATGAAAGCCTTATCCAGTTTAGGCGAGAAGGTGTCAAGTATCTATGAGGGAGTCATCAATGCGGACGAAAGTATTACGGGCAGTGGGAAGAACTGGAAAGGAGAGGATTTCTCTTTTGTCTTTTTCCCGGGAGAGGCGAAGGAGAAAATCGAAGCTGAACCTGTTACTCAAGTAGGTGAGAAGGCTTCTCCGTCCAAAACTAAGGAGCAGGCAAAACAAACTCCTGCACCATCACCTAGAGTCAAAGCTGAAAAATCTTCTTCGAGTACAGCATCTCCATATCTGAACAAGACAAGTCTTGAACTAGAGGTTGGCGAATCCTTTGACCTTGTGGTGTTCGGCTGGGAAGGTGAGGTTACATGGGAATCTCACTATCCATTAGTCGCATCAGTCAATGGAAGTGGCCATGTCTTTGGCAGGAATAAAGGGGAGACGAAGATCGTTGTTACGGTTGGAGCGACTAAGTTGTTTTGCGACGTGTCTGTGAAGTCAAGCAGTAAGAAAGTCTCAGATGCGAATGTTTTTGAGCAGAAGTCTATTAGTATTCCATTGGGAAAGAGTGTGCAACTCACTTTTGATAGTGCCTATGGCACTGTTAAATGGCGTTCTATATCTCCAGAAGTTGTATCGGTCTCTTCTTCCGGTGTAGCGACGGCCTTGTCTATCGGTGAGGCAAAAGTCTGGGGAGAGGGGTATAATGGGAAAATCCAGTATACGGTTACAGTTGTTCCGGCCTATCCATCACAGAGTCAATCAAATGGTAAGAGAACTGTTTCAGGTTATGTGCGTGATCCATCCGGGGCTCCTATCGTAGGGGCAGTGGTCATGGTTAAAGGAACGACTAACGGCTCTATGACTGATGCGAAAGGGGTGTATTCAATCAAGGCTGCATCTGGTGAAACCCTTGTGTTCTCATGTATTGGCTATCAGGATATTACCAAGACTGTCGGGAACGAGAGCTGCATGGATGTGATCTTGCCTCAGGGTAAGAGCAAGCGCCGTTGATTGTAATTCACCTTTCTGGTCCGGGAACGTGCTGTGTTTGTGTGGCGATAAAGTTTGAGTTTACAAACCAAGGCCTTGCGGACATGCCACCGGGGTGGCTGGGGCGGTGTTTATGTTGGCGAGTGTGGCCATATATGACTGGGCTCGCCTTGGCAATAGGCCTTGCATGGCCGTAGGTTGCGAGTGAAGCTGGCCTTGGTTTGTAAAGTGGGAAAAAGGGATCAAGATTCTTCGCTTCGCTCAGAATGACACTAAAGCCCATATAAATAATTTGCTAATGTGCTAAATATTAGTTATTTTTGCGTTGTAATGTTCATTTTTATATAGTTGTTCATTATTATTGAACTTTAAGTAATTTTTGAACAAATGACGAAATCGGAGATGATATTGTTCCTTTATCTTATTGATGATAAAGAGAATGCTGATAAACCATTGAGAAAGATAGCTGCTGAGACCGGGTTGTCCTTGGGCTCTGTCCAGGGGATAATAGCAGAGTTATCTCGGCAGGGGTTTATTGTGCAGATTCACGGGAGAAAGATGCTTCGCAAACGTTCGGCACTAATTGACCGATGGGCGAGAGGATATGCTGAAGAGAATAAATCAAAACAGTTTATTGCCAGATTCCGGTTCCTTTCGACCGCTATTAAAGAAAACTGGCGGGAGATAAAACTGGGCTCAGATGCTTATTGGGGTGGA
>JAFROA010000227.1 GCA_017429885.1 Bacteroidales bacterium
GCCGCCATAAGACCATTAAAAGTTGCCGAGCGATAATTGCTGACCGGCCCGATATATCCAAGTTCCAAGCCCACCAAAGCAGCTTTGACAGATTGTTCCATATATTTGAAGCCATGTGATATGCCACCTCCGAAAAGCAGACACTCTGTCCCTAAGACCTTAAGTTGTCCCCAAATAGCCTCGGCGAGCGACGACCCGATACGGCCATATGTCTGAAGAGCAGCCCCATCGCTGACTTCGGCGGCTTTCTCTATATCGATGACATCGGGAACATCTCTGCCGGAAAGCCCGCGATAAAGGGACAATATCCCCCTTTTGGACACATAATCCTCAAGAATTCCATCCCTGTAAGGGCGGTCCCAAATCGAAATCGCTGGCGAGCCGGTTGAATTGCAGAGAACTTTCCCGCCGGAGGATGTGGCGAAACCGAGTCCGGTTCCAATTGAGACGAGAGCGACCCTGCCATATCCTTTCGCTGCCCCGGCTGTCATCTCCCCGAGTAACATGCAATTCACATCGTGGATAAAAAATAGCCCAATACCGTCCGGAATACCAACTAATTCTCTGAAAGAGCGGCCATAGACAGAAGCGAATTTGTGTCTCATGAGAAAAACACCATTCGCATAATCGAAAGGTCCCGGAATAGCGATTCCAATCTTATCTATATCTGATATGTCGCCAACCGCTTCTCTCAGAGATGAGCTAATCAACGAGGCTTCACCACCCGAGTCAATCGGCACACTCCTGCCGTCGTCACATTTTACGAAAGTGCCGCCGACATCCAGCAAACGAATATTACCTTTAGGCTGGATCATTCTCAAATCCCTCTCGAAGAAGCGTCTTGTGGACAGTGGCTGGGCCGTCGCCCAGATTCTCTATAACATAATGGCCGACCGATTTCGGCACCACCACCATATCCAGATAATCAGCATCGTAGAAACACTCCGGGTGATCAACGGATCTTACCCGGATCCTCTCGCCATCTACTACCACAAGGACATGGAAACGGTCCTTCGTGTCATCTTCAATCGAGGTCCAGAATTGGAGGCGCCTGAGCGAGAAATACAGAAGCGGATGCTCGCCCACTATCTCCTCCTTCCAGTCCTTCCCAGATCGGATCACACGAGGCTGCTGGACCACATTTGACCGGATCCAAGAAGTCCTCCTGTCTTGGGCTACATTCTCCTCCCCAAGAGCAGTATGGATCGGACGCTGCTTTCCATCGAAGTCCAGACGCAGATAATCGTACATCTTGTACGTGTAGGAACCTATGGTAAGTGAGCCTATCTCAAGGATAAACTGGTCGCGGCCGGAAGAGTGGATGGTCCCGGCGGGAAGCATGACCTGGAGTCCCGGCTTGGATTCCTCGTATGAGACATACTTCATATAGTCTACCTCCTCATGACGGGTGTCAGCGGCCTCTATCTCCTTGAAGAAGCGGGGAATATCCGCGTCGTCCCTGAATCCGATGAAAGTCTTGGCGTCATGCCCTGTGGCGACGATGTAGTAGCTCTCATCCTGCCTGCCGAACTCACCGTAATTCTCAATATTGAACTTGGCTCCTGAATGGCATTGGATGCTCATGTTGCCGCTTGAGTGCCAAGAATCGTCATAATTAAAACGGATAGGGAAATAACTGTGGAACTTATCGACGCACTTATCCCCCATCATCTCCTTGTCCTCCTTCATAAAGAAGGTACAGAAAGGGAATTCCACGACAGTCTCTCCGACCTGCACCAGGATGCTGACCTCCATGGGGATGAGGTCGAAAACCCAGGCGCAGTTTCGCATCTCTTGAGGAAGATGCCTCATCCGCTTGGTGTAAGTACCGCCCCAGACTCCCTCAATGTATACCGGCTTGCATCTGAAAGGGTATCTCACTTGCGCATCCATTACCTCTTTCAAAGCGCCCCCAGTGAGCATCTTGGCCTCACCGCTCCGGTTGTCGTCGATATAGTAATCCAGGGCATCGCTCTGCAGCAAATCTTTGCGCAAGTTCACCGCCACTTCATAGTCGCAATAATAGCATCTCCTAATGATCAGGTTTGTGGTGAGAGGCTTGGACATGCCCAGGTTAACATATCGCCCCCCGCGGATGCGTAAGGTTCCCTCCATGGGTGCCACGTCCAGCCAACACTTGATGTCATATAGCGGACGCATCTCGCTGATCAGGCATCCATAGTTCCAAACGATCACCACCTCAGAGGCATCACGCGCCTTCTCAATTCGGGACTTGATCCCATCGAGCTTCTCCTTGTCCAGCAGTCCCTCGTACCCTCCATGGTAAATCATACCGAACAGAAGCGTGGGATCCTTTCTGGTGTCCCAACTGAGTTTGTCGTCAACCAACTCTTTGAACTCATCCTCGCTCTTCAAAGCCTGGTCAAAATCTAGGATCTCCGGGTCTATGCCCCTGGTGTGAAGCTGCTGGATCAATAGGTTGACGAACTCGCTGAAACCGGCAGTCGTGTATCCATCGATAGCGACCACAGCCCTACCCATAGAGGCTATTCTTTTCGCCAGAGTGACAGCGCATTTGACGGAACCGACCGTCAATGAGGCGATTGTCCCATCAGAGAGCTCCGGACGATTCACCGGACGGAGGTCATTGTAAGGGAACGGATTATAACAGAAACTCATAACTGATATTTATAACTATTTGACATAGTGAAACTCAAACCCCATGATCTCGGCGAAGTACCCGAGATGGGCGGTCCAGTCCCCATCAGCGAGAGCGAAGTGCTGAGTGGCGCCTATGCTGAGGATTCTCTCGAAAAGATCCTTGCATGGCACCTCGGGACGGAAGATGCTGTGTGTGTATGTGGCCAGAAGGTGCTTCCCTTGGAGGGACTCGGCCTTGAAGCACACAAGCTTGTATCTGCCGGCCTCTTCAAACAGTCCAGCAATGGTTTTCATGCCCGGGCTGATCCTGTACCATGCGAAAGGAGCCCCGGCATATTTCCAGGACGTCTTCGCGAACCGGACATCGCGCGAGATGATGACATTCCGCTGCCAGTCGGGGTCGTTGTGATCGTTAGGGCCGGCGTGTCCACCAGCGAATGTGCCGTAGTCATCCTCGATGTGGAACGGCTCCAGGAAATTCACGTTCTTCCCAGAGAGTAGTTTCATCACATATGTAATCAGGCCGGCACCGATGTCGGCCTCGGGGACAAGCACAGACACATTGTCGTTGAACCATTGGGGGTAGAATCCTGCCCGGCATCCGGCGATCTTGAATGTGGCCTTGTCTATATCATTATACACGAAAACATCGATATCGTTGTCCATCGCAATATTCTTTATGGCAAGGCTGGCTTTCACGCATCCGATAAACTTGTCATATTCCACATCTTCCATCATCTCGTATCTTGACGTGAGTTCGTCCGCATATTCCTTAACCTCGGCTTCTGTGAGACGCTCAATGTACTCGCCATAGTCGGAATATGGGAGATAGTGGATTTCCGGGCCAATCTTAGTGAAAAGGTCATAGTTGTCGATGTATGTGCTCCACATCGCCTCGTTCATGTTGGCCATGAGCCCAACATTGGATTGACGAAGGATGGTCCTTGCGCGGGCGGCCAGGGAAAAAACGCGTATCTTCTCGGTGACTTGCTCCCGAGTGCCGGTCACCACTGTGACGTTCCGGCGCGGTACGCGTCGAATCGACCCGGAGGCCTCTAGTGACCCCACCATGGTTCCGGCACAGAGGTAATCAATAAAATCATCCTCATCGAGAGTCGTCTCGAAAGACATTTTGGGCTTGGCCACATTTGTGAATATCATAGGAATGTCGGGACAGTCGCGGAGGAATCTTATCCATGCGAAATCCTCACTCCACGAGAGGAATTCCGTTATGATGAAATCCACCTTCTCATTAAAGAAGAGGCTAATCGCCTTTTCGGCGTCCTCTCTCTCATACACTATCCCCGGATATGCCAGATCCAGAAAACCCAAGGTGTTCCTAATCTCCTCTACCGCAGCCATCTTTCTCTCATGGTACGTTCCCCTTTTCGGTCCTCCGAGATTCTTAAATCTCGGGGATGCGATTAGGAGAAGGCCAGCTTTGGCCTTTCTTGTTTTATCTGCCAGTCTCATATTCTCTATTATTTTCGTAATCTTTCTGATATCTCCTAATCGCCACCGCTATCATCAAAAGGCCGCATACGATCCAGATTATCCCGAGTATCGGGAAAGTCGCGGAAAGGCTTCCCATGCTCTCTTTCAACGCCCCGAGAATCACAGGGGCCAGTGCTCCTACAGCGAATCCGGTCATTATCATAGCGCTGGAGCAACTCGAATGGAGATGCGGAGGAGTGACATCATATAGCACAGCGTATGTATTTGCATCGAAGAAAGCCCTGAAAAATCCCCATCCGGCGAACGAGAAGTAAAGCACCCAAATCGCCGGATGACCTCCCATCAGGAAAATAAAAATTGCGCCTCCGATGAGCCCGGCTCCCTGAAGGAGCATCCTGGATTTCCTGTCCTTGACAGCCAACTTGTCGGATAAAGATCCAGCCAGTAGCACCCCGACGAACGCCGCCACATAGGTATAGAACATGGAGTTGAATCCTGCGGAGGCCTGGCTCTGACCGAACTCATCCTGGAGATACGCCGGGACCCACGTCATATATCCAGTGATAACGAAAATCAGCCCGCTGAACCCGATTGTGAGCATAAGGGAGGTAGGGGTTGAGAAGACGGTCTTGAACCCGTCGAAGAACCGCAGCTTCTTCTGCACAGGGGACCTGGAGGCATCTTCCTTGTCCCTCAACCTAAAGATCATGATAACACCCCAGACAATTCCTGCCGCGCCGAAGATGATGAAGGAATATTTCCAACCGATATTATCGGCGATCAGCCCCGCCAGCCATCCAGCCATGATCACCCCTATGTAATATGCCGTCTGATGGATGGACATAGCCCTGGCTCTGGTGTCGGTGTGATATTGGCCGAGAAGCGAGTAATTCGCCGGCCCGAAGAAGGACTCACCCCCGCCAGTGGCCACAGAACGGAGTAATACAAGCCATATGAAACTAGTAGCGAGGCCAGTAAACATAGTGGCGACACTCCAGAACAAGATGCTGATGGTTGTGACCCATTTCCTGGAGAAGCGGTCACCTGCCCAACCACCGA
>JAFROA010000228.1 GCA_017429885.1 Bacteroidales bacterium
TACTAACGGGTGGCAGAACCTCGTGGATATGGACACCTTTATCGACTGGTGGTTCGCATATGAACTTTCAGAATGTGGTGAGCCTTCGGGACCGAAAAGCAGTTACATGTACCGCGACAAAGGAGGAAAGCTCAAGGCCGGACCCGTGTGGGATTTCGACTGGGGCACATTCCGGAGCGGATCGGATGTGACCCATTTCCGCATTAAGAAAGCCATCTTCTACAAATATCTGTTTCAGGATCCTTCATTCGTGAAAAGAGTCAAGGAAAAATGGTCGGAAAGTAAATCTGACTTTCTCTCCATCACGGGGTTCATCGACGAGATCGCCGAAAATGTCAAGGGACACGTGGATCGGGACAAGTCGAAATGGCCCATGACCACAACCATCAACTACGACGAGTCAATGTCGTTCGAAGAAGCTGTGGCCACGATGAAAAGCAATTACAAAAAGCATTGGGAGTGGATGGATAAAGAAATCAATGCTTTTTAATTTCTCATTGAAGACTCTCTGACTATCAGTTCCATCGGTACTACAACCTCCCCGACCTCGGCTCCCGGTTTCAGGGAAGTGATGAAAGCCTGGGCGGCACGGCGGCCAATCTCGTAAGGGTGCTGAGCGATAGAACTCATCGATGGTGTCATGATTGAGGTGAATGACTCATTAGCCGTTCCTACCACACCGAAATCCTCCGGGATCCGAAGTCCGAGCTCCTTCGCGGCCTGAATCGCTCCAAGGGCGGAGAAATCACCGGCGCTGTAGATTGCGTCACATCCCCTTTCAATGGCCTTCTTCGCGGCTTCATAACCTTTGTTCTCGACTATGGAATCATAGAATATGATGTCCTCATCTATCTCCATACCCATATCGGTTAGTGCCTTCTTGTATCCATTCAACCTGTCCCGATAGGCCAAGGTGCCCATGAAGCCTGCTATGTTGCCTATTCTCTTGTAGCCTTGCTCTATAAGATGATGGGTGCCTTCATAAGCGCCCTGGAAATTGTCATTCACTATCTTCGGCCCGGGAAGTTCATTGAATACACGGTCAAATTGAACAAGTATGGTATCTTGCCCGATATTCTCCATAATGTGGTCACACGTGGTGGAGGTACTGGCATGTGACATGATAACTCCCGCAACACGGTTGCTCCTCATTGTTTTGAGAGCTTTGATCTCATCCTCAAAATTCTCATGGCTCTGACATATAATCACGGAATATCCATGCAAATTCAAAACAGTCTCAGCACCGCTGATAGCGTTGCTGAAAAAGGCGCGATTGATTCCCGGTACTAATATGCCGACCACATTAGAATGCCCTTTGCGCAGACTTGAGGCAGGCTCATTTCGCTCATATCCCATCGAGGCGGCCATCTCGGAAACCGCCAACCGCGTTGATTCCTTGACCCTCGGACTGCCAGCAAGCGCCCTCGAGACAGTCGATGGTGTCACGCCCAATGCCCTTGCGATGTCGGAAATCGTTACCATGATATATATTTGTTTCCTGATTTTCAAATATACAAATAAAATCCTTTCAATCGTATACAAACGTTTGTATATTCGCGATCATTTTATAATACTCAATATTGTTAAGAACGATTCCTATATTTTAAAAGGAGTCCGGGCTTCGGAATTAATCAAGCGAGCGGCTTTGTGGGTCTGGAAGGACACTGGGTGGTTCACAAACTCAGGCGCATTGAAAGATAGGAACAACGAGCTGTAGTAGCGCTTGGGATTACGTTGCGGCAGCATAAAAGGCTTAGCGCAAACACCGTTCTCATCTATGTGACACAAATACAGACGGGTGTGGAGCCCATCATCCCTACGACTGGAGAATACGAACCAGCGGCTGGAAGAATCCCAATTGTGGAAACTCTCCGTGTCTTCGCTGTTAACTTTATCAATTGGACGTGTTTCCCCTGTCTCAAGGTTGAGCAACCAAAGGTCGGCCTCATGGTGCCAGATCGAAAAGTTCCCATAATCTGAAAGCGTGTACATCAGATATTTCCCGTCATAAGATGGTCTAGGGAAAGAAACACTCTTATTATCCGCCTCAGCGTCGAGGACGGTCTCTATGACTTTCCCGGTCTCCCCTGTCGCGGGATCGAAATCGGTCTTTAGGAGATTATACCGGATTGACGAAAGGCTGTCAGGAATAGCTCGTGGCTTTGCCGCGCAAAAAAACAAAGTCTTACCATCAGCGGAAAAAGCGGGGAAAGTCTCCCATCTAAGATCGCCTTTAAGCGAAGGCGGCAACAAAAGCTTGCCGTTATCCACATCATATACCCCGATGTCGCTGGCATGGTCAAAAACCTCTATGATCTTGTCCGGTCCCTCATGGAAAGCTTGCCTGGTGGTGTTTATCGAATATGCTATATACTTCCCGGAGTGATGCCAATAAGGATATACACAAAAGCCCGAGGTGCTGTCAGTCTTTGTGTCATAGGCATCGAGAGCCCCGTGAGCGCGAAGGAGTGTCGCACCGTGAGCGCCACGAATGTGAAGACTGAAACTCTCCGGATCGCAACGATTGGACGTGTGACAGTTGACACAACCCGTGAATGACGTGTTTTCTATAAGGGCTCTCTCGCGAAAAGAAGATAGGTCTCTCTCATATATGCCCATCTTGCTATATGAGATGTAACCCGGAGCCAGCTTTCTATAAACCAAACCAAAGTCTGATGGATCCTGACTGACATATATTGAAAAAGGCTCATATGCAATCCATTTCCCCTCTTTCTTGGCCTTAACAGCGACGTTTAGGGTTTGTCCCGCTGAGGCTTTGAGCAAACGATGCCATCGTCTCATAGGGAACCTGGTAAATGACCTGCCGCGGGATCTCAGCGACCCTGACGTCCCGGAAACAGAGACATCAATGGAATTGACCAGGCTATCTGTCACTGCAAAATCCAGCGGAGCAATCCCAAAAGGAACGGTAACTCCTTTATAATCAGGATATATCTCGGGCTCTTCCGCAACGCTGTGACCAGCCGTGGTGGAGCAGGCGGCAAGTAAAACCGCTGAAACAAGTATGATGATCGTTCGCCTAATCATTTGCCGTGATAAAAATAATAATACCAATAGGTTGTACCATATTTGTTTTTCATCGCCCCCTTCGGGCGGTTAGCCCCGCGGTCACCAAAGAAAGAAACACAAAGGTCCGTGATTCCATCCGGGAGATTCCAAGGTATGCCGTCGAAGTCTCGATGGTCCCTTGCCCATGCGAGAGCTAGAGCCTCAGCAAAGGCTCTTGAGACAACTTCCCGAGACTTATGTGTCGCATTGTAATCAGCCACGAAACCATCAAGGTTCAGGGACAGCATGTCATAGGCAAGCAAATAATCCCTGGCCATTGTGTTAGAAGAGTCACGCCCAACCAGGAGTGACAGTACCTCATGTATGTTCTCATCAGAACTAACCATGTCCTTAACCGTCAATCTGCTGCTGGATATTTGGTCTATATCATCAGAAGGGCGCCATTTATGGTAAAATAGGGTATGGCTAAGAGCCTTCATATATTTCTCAGAGACAGTTATATCTCCATTTACCAGGTTTGTCCTCGCGAGCCACTTGTAGCAGTAAGAGCTCTTTTGAAAATCGGGAATCGATTCCTGGGCCTCATAGACCAGCCTCTGGGCACTGTCGACAAGCCCTAACGCCCAATACACCTGGGCGAATGCAAGAGGGGATATAAAGTCGACTTTTTTATCCGAGATGAGTCCTTGCGGACCATTTTGGAAGCCTTTGAACAATCCGTCCGGAAATTGCCCGGTCTTGGCCAGGGCAAGATTGACGCAGGCCACTGACACAGGACTGAGGGATGGCCATTTCTTTTTAGCCGCCTCAATAATACCATTCCAATCCTCATTCTGAGACAAGATTGTGTATTTGAGAGTTTCTTCCTTCTGGTGATTGATGTTTTTGTCCAATACAGGCCTGACAGCAATGAGCAAGGAGACTACAGCAGATACCGCCACCACAATCGCGTTGACTAAGGAGCTTCCATCCTTTGGTAAAAAGCGCCGCAAAATTATTGGAAAAGTCGCGGCGACAAGAGCATACCACGGCTCCGGACGCACGGTTTGAAGGAACCGGTAATAATGGATGCCCCCAACAAGGGATTTAATGGGATATTGGAAAACCCACGTCGCGGCTAGGACCGTTAAAAACAACACGGGAAGTCCTATAAAAGCCGCTTTCCAATCACGGACCGAAAGAGACACAAGAAAAATGAGGCTCAATGGGCCGCAGGCCATATATAATAAAGGAGTAAAAACTATCACGACTATCATCCGCAAGGGACGATCGCTTATCCTTGACACCCCGTGAGCGGCTAATAATGAAAGAATGAGTGCTATGACCACCGAGAGCATCGCGTTTTCATTGGTGTAGAAAGAGCAAAGGATAGCCACGGGTAGAATCGTAAGGCCGAAAAGCCAAAGGGGCACTTCTTCGAAAAACCCAAGCAGACGCCGTTGGAAAGCCACAAGAAGAGCGGAAATGATGGCCGCACCCATCCAAGGATTCAAGAAAAACTGCGTGAAAAACCTCCCCAGCCAATCTGACAGTCCCCCTGGAACGGAGATAACTTCGTGAAAGTATTCCCCGGTCCATAAAAAGAGTTGGCACCTCTCTTGAAACACGAGGTGCGCCGGAACGCCCAGAGCGAGAAGAAAAGTGGCGCAAACAAATTCAGCCGCAAGAGTTATTTTGAGGTATAATTTCACCGCTATCTAAAAATATTTTCCGTAAAATAATAAAAAAGTACACAAGAGTGATAAAAAAGATTGCAGAATCGTTTTGGAGAATACAAACGTTTGTATATATTTGTGCTCATAAGTGATCATTAATCATAGTCCAATGAAAAACAAACTCTTTAAATTCATCTTATGCCTGTCAGCGGCGCTCCTCGCGTTCGTCGATGTCGGGGCTCAGACAAGAATGAAGGTTTCAGGATCCATTACCGACGCCCAAGGCCCAGTCATTGGTGCCGCGGTTGTGGAAAAGGGGTCATCAAATGGAGCTACCACCGATGCTAACGGTAGGTACGAACTCACGGTGTCACCCAATGCGACCCTCGTTGTCTCTTGCATAGGTTATGCTACCCAGGAAGTCGCCGTTGGCGGCAGGTCAGTTATCAACTTCAATCTCTTGGAGGATACTGAGATGCTCGAAGAGACAGTTGTCGTCGGTTTCGGTACCCAGAAGAAAGTCAATCTCTCCGGATCCATCTCAACTGTCAATGTGAGCAAGCTCACCGAGAGTCGTCCTGTCGTCAGTATCGGCAACGCCCTTGTCGGTATGGCCGCCGGTGTCAACGTCACTTCCGGAAGCAATGCTCCTGGTAACGACAACGCGACCATCATGGTCCGTGGCCGCGGTACCTTGAATACCGCCACTCCTCTTGTCATCATCGATGGTGTCGAGGCCTCCATCAACTCGGTCAATCCGCAGGATGTGGAATCCATGACCGTCCTCAAAGACGCGGCCTCCTCCGCGATCTACGGATCCAGAGCCGCCAACGGTGTTATCCTCATCACCACAAAGAAAGGAAAGGCCGGCAATGTGAAGGTCGATTACAATGGCTATGTCTCATTAGAGGACATCCGTGTTCCGAGCATCCTAAGACCTGTCAGCAATTACGCCGATTATATGGAGTATCTCAACGAGGGTTACGCCAACGCTGGAATGGCTCCCCAGTTCTCACAGGAGAAGATAGACGAATGGCGAAACGGGACCGATCCGCTGATGTATCCAAACAGCGATTTCATCACAGATTCTTTCTCTACCGGAGTCGCCCAGAACCATGTTCTATCTGTCACCGCAGGTAGTGAGAAGATGCGTCTTTACGGTTCGCTCGGCTACCTGGACAATCCCGGAGTCCTGCCGAATTCGGGGCAGAAGAAATACAGCGCCCGAGTCAACTTCGAGGTAGACCCCACCAAATGGCTCTCTGTCGGCAGCAACATCAACGGATATGTCTCTAATCTGGACATGGGTGCCAATCCTTCTTTCGAATATATTGGATCCTCATCTCCCGGTATGACATATCAGTTCCCGGATGGTCGTTTCGGAGGTATCGAGAATCCAGAGGACGATCCCCAGTCCAGCGCCAACAACCTTCTCAGGTCGAGATACACCACGAAGGGAACGGATATAGCAAACAACATCAGTTCCCGTTTCTTCTCCACGATCAGGCCGTTCAAGGGTTTCAGCGTAACGGGTTCCTATACTTATCAGTTCTACGACAAGCAGAGGAACACAACCCCGAATTTCGTTGATCTTTGGAGCTACAGGACCAATTCGATTGTGACCAGCGGTGTCGTGAAGACCAATGCCACAAACAACAATAACAAGGTTATCCGTAAATATGCTGACGCCATAGCCAGATACGAGAATAATTTCTTCAATGACCGCTTCGGATTCAGCATAATGGCCGGTAGCTCAACCGAATCATACAGGTCAGCCAGCTTCTCGGGCACAAGATACGACCTGATTTCCGAAACCCTTACCGCCATTAACGCCGGTACCGGAGACATGTCAGCCTCAGGTTCTTCCACGGAATGGGCGATGAACTCCTATTTCGGCCGAATCAACCTCTCGTGGGATAACAAATATCTCATTGAAGGAAACTTCAGGGCTGATGGTTCATCCCGCTTCCTCGAAGGCCACAGGTGGGGCTACTTCCCGTCAGCATCCGCCGCATGGCGTATTTCTGAAGAGGGCTTCATGAAGGATGGCTTCTTCGACGAGCTCAAACTCAGGGTCTCTTATGGAGGTCTCGGTAACAATTCCGTGGGCAACTATGAGGCACAGTCGATGTATGTGACCCAGAATTACTCTCTCGGAGACGCGGTTGCGGTCGGTATGGCCCAGACAGCACTTGCCAACGCCAACCTTACTTGGGAAACCACATATGTCACTAACATAGGTATTGATTTCGGAATCCTGCGGAATCGCCTGACCGGTACCGTGGACCTCTTCGACAAGGATACCAAGAACATCCTCATCAGCCTTCCCGCTCCCGCCGTGCATGGTACAGCATCCATCCCGACCCAGAATGCCGCGGAGGTGCAGAACAAGGGTATCGAGATATCTCTCGGATGGCAGGACCACAAGGGAGACTTCAGCTACAGCATCAACGGCAACTTCACTTATGTCAAGAATAAGGTCTTGAAGTTCAAGGGTGATGACTACTCGCTCTCGGGAGCCAACTACATTAAGGAAGGCCTTCCGATCAACTCACAGTACCTTTACCGCTTTGATCGCATCATCCAGACTGATGCCGACATGAAGATTGTGGAGGACATGCTCGCCGCCAACCCTGCCGCATTCAACACCACCGGCAAGCCGGGCCTTGGCGACATGCTGTACAAGGATATCAATGGTGATGGCGTTGTGAACAACGACGATAAGGAAATTGTGAGCGACGGCCCCAACCCGAAGTTCTATTATGGCCTGAACATCTCATTGGCATGGAAGGGCTTCGACTTCAGCACTCTTATCAACGGCGTGGGAGGAGTCACCCAATTCTGGCAGGATGGCTACAAGAATACCTCAAACGTCATGTTCGGTTGCTCAATCAATAAATACGTCGCCGAACACGCGTGGCGCCCCGGCCGCACAGACGCTACCTATCCGAAGCTGAACAACAAGGACAACAAGAACACCCAGTACTCGGACTTCTATCTCCAGAATATGGCATATCTTAAGATCCGTAACATACAGCTTGGATATACCCTACCGCAAAGCTTTACGCAGAAGATCAGCATCGAGCGTATACGTTTCTACGCAAGTCTTGAGAACTACTTCACATTCACCAAGTTCCGTGGCTTCGACCCTGAGGTCAGCGGCTTCAACTATCCGACCATGAAACATGCTCTGTTCGGTGTCAACATCACATTCGGAGGGAAGTAATAATCAAGTAAGTAGTATAACACGAGAAAATTCAGAAAGATATGAAAAAGAATATAATACTTACCATGGTTTCGCTCGCCGCCTTGTTCATAATCAGTGGTTGCGAGTCACTCGATCGTTCTCCAGACAACCAGCTTTCATCGGGTACCTTCTGGAAAACAGAGACACATGCGAGGCAGGCGATTGTCGGTGTTTATGCGATGTTCAGGGATGCCAACATTTGTGGAGAGATCTTCGAAGAAGATGCCGGCGGTTTCATCGGCACCGGTTATGACCGCGGCTTCTTCAATGTGGTCAAGGGTTCTTATAACTCTACCACTGGCGTTGTGACAAGCAAGTGGTCAGCACTCTATGAAGGTGTCGCCAGAGCAAACTCCGTCATACAGAACGTGAGTAAGATGACCGATTATCTCGACCAGCCCACCATCGATAAATATGTGGGCGAGGCTAAGTTCCTCCGCGCGTATTTCTACAATATGCTCCTCAACTATTGGGGAGGTGTCCCGATTTACGATGAGAGCGTTGTGGTCGCTGAGAAATTCTCCGAGATGAAAGAGCCCCGCTCCACTGCTGAGCAGGTTCGTGAATTCATTCTCAGAGACCTTGATGCGGCTATCGCCGTTCTTCCCGAACAAGGTTCGTGGGCGGCATCTGACTACGGCCGCGCGACCAAGGGTGCCGCTCAGGCGCTCAAAGGCAAGGTTCTCCTCTATGCCAAGGACTACGCTGGAGCCGCCACACAGTTCCAGTCCGTCATAAGCAGCGGCAAGTACTCTCTCTACAAGAGCTATCCGGACCTCTTCCTTCCTGGAGGAGATGCTTCTGACGAGATGATTTTCGCTGTCCAGAATATTGGCGGAGTCGGTACCGATTTCGGTATGCCGATGTGTTTCTACATGGGTACTCGCTCCACTTTCGGTAGCTGCTGGGACAATTTCACGGCTTCCACAAGGTTCGTGGACAGCTATGAGAATCTCGACGGAACCCCGTTCAACTGGGATGATTGGTTCCCGGGCTTCAATTCAGACAACAAAGTCAAGGAAGAAGTGTTCCTTCTCCAGAACGGTTCAAGTTACCAGAATCCTGAGCGTCCCGCCCAAGTGGACAAGCTCCTTGAGATGTACACCAAACGCGATCCTCGTATGGCCTGGACCCTTATCCTTCCGTACACCCACTATTTGGGTTGGGCGTCAAATAAGGAGCGCGACATGGAGTACATCATTCCCGCCTCCGGATCCGGAAACGAGAATTACGGCTCAGTCCGTGTAAATAACTCCTGGAAGATTTATCTCTTCCGCAAGTTTGTCCCCGAAGGAAACATGAAGGGTGCGATCAATAACCGTTCGCACACTCCTATCAACTTCCCTCTCATCCGCTATGCTGATGTTCTTCTGATGTACGCCGAATGTCTCAATGAGACAGGCAAGACGGCCGAGGCGGCAACCTACGTCAACATGGTCCGGGAACGTGTCGGCATGCCGGGAGTCACGGCAACCACTAAAGACGAGATGTTCAAGGCTATCAAGCACGAACGCGAGGTGGAGATGGCTGCCGAAGGCCACAGCTATATGGACTACAAGCGCTGGGGCCTCCTCGAGGAACTCAATGGTGTCGCCGAGCTCAATATAGTAGGTGGTAGCCTTTATAAGCATGCCACGGCTTCCCGCGACTACCTGTTCCCTATCCCCAATGCCGAGATCGATAAGAATCCCGCTCTTACACAAAATCCCGGTTGGTAGCGGTTAATGATCACATAAAGTGGGTTACGCTTATTGCCTAACCCACTTTTTTAATTTTAATGTTTATTAAAACCACAATTATATGAAAAGGATAATCGCTCTATTGGCTTTTTCCGTTCTCTGCATCACCCTCATCGCCAGAGAAACCGTGCAGCGCAACCTCATCCAGAAACGATACACCTTTGACCAGGTTAAGGCCGCCCTCGTGATGGACCAGAAATGGGTCCCATACCCCGCTTATGCTGACCGGGCAGGCTGGGACGCTCTAATCGGTAGCCATAAGGAAACCCTCATCAAACAAGGTGAACAATTCCTGGATTACGAGTGGAAAGTGGTCAAGGCCATGGATTATATGGAATACGAGCTATCCGGAAACCGCAATGTGATGCAAAACCCATTGGGGGCCAACAACAGAGCCATAGGGACATTGTTCGCGGCGGAACTCGCTGAGGGAAAGGGTAGATTCATTCCCCAAATAATCAATGGTGTCTGGCATACTTGTGAGATGACTTCTTGGGCTCTCTCTGCCCACCTCGCTGGCCTGTCGTACGCAAGGCGTTCTCTTCCGGTGAAAGGAGACAACACCCTTGAACTTACCCAAGGTGATATGTCCCAGATGTTTTCCTGGATTTACTACTATCTCCACCAGGAGTTCGACAAGATTCAGCCCGAGTTCAGCAAGCGTCTAAAGGATGAGCTTAAATATCGCGAACTAGATTCATATCTTGAGAGAGATGATTTCTGGTGGATGGGTTTCACCGGTGGCAACGAAAACGGAATGCTCAATAACTGGACACCCTGGTGCACTTCCAACGCCATTTTAACATTCATGTTGATGGAAAATGATAAGGAAAGACTGGCACAGGCTGTTTGGAAGAGTATCAAAAGCATAGACCTTTATCACAACTATGTCCAGGGGGATGGTGGCATTGAAGAAGGCCCTTCATATTGGGGACACGCCCCCGGTAAGCTCTACGACTATCTCAACGCCTTGTACATGATCACTGGTGGAAAGATCAGCATCTTCGACGAGAAACAGGTCAGGGATATGGGAGAATACATCGTCCGCTCTTATGTTGGAGACGGATGGGTGGTGAATTTCGCTGATGCCTCCGCTCGTGGAGGCGGCGAACTCCCCATGATTTTCCGTTATGGGAAAGCCGTTGGCAGCGATCTTATGATGGGTTATGCCGCTCAAATGCAGAAAGGCAAGCCCACCTCAGTCTCAGGAGGACTTGACATGTCAAGGTTCTTTGAGACCCTCAGATATGAAAAGGAATTCCTCGGTTCAGACAAGACATACACGCCAAGTAACTACACCTGGTATCCGATCACCGAGTTCCACTACATGTCCAACTCGGATGGAGTCTTTGTGGCCGCCAGAGGAGGATACAACAACGAGAGTCACAATCACAATGATGTCGGTTCTTTCAACCTCTACTACGATAATCTCCCGGTAATAATAGA
>JAFROA010000229.1 GCA_017429885.1 Bacteroidales bacterium
CCTTATTTCAACTTCGAGCGCCAAATCGCCGCCGGCGATCCCGCCTCATTCACAAAGACTCTCAAGTGCGAGCTGCCTCAGGAGACCATCCTAGAGACCGCCCTCCTCTACCTCGAAAGCGGTCTTCTCGACGAGGCCTCCGAGCTCTGCGCCATGACTGAATATCCTACAGCCAAGTATCTGGGAGCCTACATCGCCTGCCTTAAGGGCGACACCTCCAAGTCCGACGCTCTCCTCAAGGAAGCCAACGCCGCCTCGCCAGAATTCGTCTTCCCCTTCAGGCCGGAAATGGTCAAGGTGTTCGACTGGGCAGTCGGCAAGACCCCCAACTGGAAACTCAACTACTACAAAGCTTTGATCCTCTGGCGTCACGCCGCCAAGGACAAGGCCGCCGAGCTTCTGGAAGCTTGCGGGAACCAGCCCGACTACAATCCTTTCTATCTCACGAGAGCCCTTCTACGCTCTGGTAATGAAAAACTCGCCGACCTCAAGAAGGCCGAGTCTCTCTCGCAGGATTGGCGCACCGGAAAGGCGTTGGTGGACTACTACAGGAATAACTCAGAGTGGAAAGAGGCTCTTGACGCCGGTGAGAGGTACTTCAAGAAATATCCGGACAAATTCGAGTTCGGACTCGCCTATGCCGACGCTCTCTGCGGAGCCAAGCAGTACACGAAGTCCCTCAAAGTCCTGTCCAAACTCAAGGTCATGCCTATGGAAGGCGCCAGAAGAGGCCATGAGATCTACCGCAAGGCCTGCCTCGGCAAAGCCAAGGATGAGCTGAAGGCCGGTAAGTTCGCGGCTTGCATCAAGTCAGTGGAAGCCTCCAACATCTGGGACGAGAACCTCGGAGTCGGCAAACCCTACGATGTGATGATCGATCTCACCGAGGAGAATGCCATAATCAAGGCTGCGAAGGAGAAGAACAGGAACGCTTTCAACAACTAGGAAGAGACATCTATCCCTTTGTCATTCTTAGCCTTAAGGGCGATATCGCGGGCCGGGTAACTAACCGGTCCGCTTATCGTTTCAGGGATATTGTAGCTCTTCATGAATTCCCCGTAGAAGTCGGGGTCTTTCTGGGGAAGGACAAATGGCTTGGAAGGGTTGCCTTCCTCATCGATGTGGGTGAAATAAAGGCGGGTGTACAAGCCGTCATCCCTGCGGCTGCTGAACACGACCCAACGGCTGTTACCGCTCCAGGAGTGGTAGCTATCTGTCCTGGAGCTGTTGGCTTTCTCAAGAGGCTTGACGGAACCATCTTTGAGATCGACCATGTAGAGGTCCGCGTCTTGGTGCCATATCGAGAAGTTGCCATATTCAGAGAGGGTCATCATCAGGAAGCGGCCGTCGGGAGAGACCCTGGGGAAAGAGACGCTCTTCCCTTTGTAGAGCGTGTCAACCTTGTCCCCCACCGAACCGTCGGACTCGTTGAATGAGACGGAACAAAGGGCGTACTTCAGATCCGAGAACCGGCTTGGCATCTCGAGCGAGTCGGCGGTGCAGAAAAACAAGGTCCGCCCATCGGGAGAGAATGACGGGAAAGTCTCGAAAGAACTTCCCAAGGTCAATGTCGGGGATATCAGAACTTTGTGGTTATCAACGTCATAGACCACAACATCGGACTTGAAGTCGAAGACCTCAACCCTGTTTGTGTCGGTGGTGTGAAATGCCTGCTTGGTGTCATTGACGGAGAAGGCGATATACTTGCCGGAAGGATGCCAATATGGGTACACCAATGCCGAGATTGTCTTGTCGGTCTTGGTGTTCAATTTCTCAAGTTTCCCGTCCCTGATCAGCATTGTGCCAGGATTGACGGCCCTCATGTGGAACAGCATGTTGCCGGGATCCCTCGCCAGGAAAGAATGGCAATTCATGCAGTTGCCGTCAGTCATATCGTTCTCGATGATGGCCGTCTCCTCGAAGTTCTCCACACAACGCTGGTAAATACCCATGTGGTTCCAGATCTCCTGGGCTGGCTCGATCAGACGGTAAGCCAGATACGGATCAACCTTGTCCTCGGAGACGAAGATCTCGAAAGGCTTGTACCTCTTCCAACCCTTGGAATCCCCGGCAGAGACCGAAACCTCGATTGATCCCCCTGAAGCGCTGGCTGTCAATTGTTTCCAAGCTTTCAAAGGAATACGGACAAGTCCTTTGTCGGATAAAGTCGAGTAAGAAATTCCCCCGGCGTTGAAGGTAGCGGCCACCTTGTGCCGGGACTCATCGCCAATCAATTTGAAATTGAGCGGAGCGATGTTCACCGGTATTGTCACCCCGACATAATCGGGATATATCGGAGGCGTCTCATCCAGCGCTGTTACAGACCCGATGGTCCTCGCGCATGAGGCGAGGACCATAGGGAATATAACAGATAATACCGCTCTTCTGAAAAACATCCTATTCGAAGGACTTGAGCAGGGCTTTACCGTCGTTTATGATCTGGGCGACCTCGGCATCAGTGGACTTCTCCCAGTCGATGTCAAGGATCTTCTGGAGCTGGGCGTCAAGAAGAGCGGCCTTCTTGGGATCGAGACCATCCCTGAGGATGCGGATCTTCTCATTGTCCTGAATACCCTCGATGAGGCGCTGGAAGGCGATGCTGGGGCCATCAGGATAGACGAGATAGCAGTCTCCAGCCCTCCAGGTGCGGAAACGGGAGTCCACGCAAGGGTTCTTAACCCAACTGTTGTAGGCCCAACGGAGATATCCGCTGTAACCAGTCGCGGCGGCGTACCAGCCAAGATAAGCGGACTCTGCGGGAGCGGAGTCGGTGAAGGTGTTGGGACGCTGAGGAGAGCAGCAGGTGTAGAAAGTGACCCTGTTGCCCTTGCCAAGATGAAGCGCCACCTGCTCGGGAGTGAGAGCCGGGATACCGGGACGAAGAGCGAAGCTGATGTCATACATCTTCTCAGCGATCTCGGGGCCGAAATAATTGATCGCACCCTCGATCCTGTATTCCTTGTCGGCCTTGCTGATTATGGAATACGCATGCTCCAGAAGAGCCTTCGGACGCTCGTCCATGGCGAGGCAGGTCTTTCCGAACCAACCCTTGGCCCTTAGGTGCTTGGCAAGGTCGGTCAGGAAGGGCAGCATATATTCCTCATATTCCTTAGAGCCAGGCTCCATCTTCTTGGAGACGGAGACATTGAGAGCCGCGTCGAAATACTCGTAAGTGAGGTGCCAAGGCAGGATGGAATAACAGTCAATCTGCTCCGTGATGCCGCAGCTGAACATGAACTCGACCCACTTGTCGAAGACGGTGTAGTCATATTTCCAAGTGCCGTCCAGGCCCTTGAACTTTCCGACCATGCTCTCGAACGGATCCTCGGTCTGGCTGTTCCAAGGATGCTGGAATATGCTGGCGGTGATCACCTTCTGTCCTGCGGAGGCGAGATATTCCATGATGGGACGCATCGTGTCGAAATGCTCCTTGCTCCAAAGCGGGACGTTGAAGTAGCGGGCCACAGCGTACGGGTTCTGCCAGAGGTCGAGGTGGAACTTCCAATCCTTCGGCTCGGGAAGGACTCTGTCGCTGACCTCGAGGGTATAGGGGATGGCCAACAACTTACCGTCACACTTGGCGGTGAGGGTACCCTTGTATTTGCCGGGAACGGCGTCGCTGGGAATATTGATCGTCACCCAGACAGGGCGGACAGTCTTGGCCTCGACGGCCATCTTCCCGGCCTTCACCAGGCGGTCAGGAGCGAGAACAGAATCGCCCTTGAACACGACCTCTCCCATCACATAGGTCTCGAAATACTTGTCAATCTTATCGGAAGGAATGTAATGCCTTCCGAACCTCAGGTCGCTGGAGGAGACCTGGAAGGACTTCACGGCCACGGGAGTCACGAGAACTGCCTGCGCGTTGACTCTCTCTCCTCTCCAGCCATGGAGGGCGACAGCCTTGTAAAGCGCCGGGACATCATCCTTCTTATAGCGCAGGTCAATCGATCCCCAGCCGAAATCCGTGGATTTCACGTTGTTCCAGACTGCCGGGGATGTGGGATGCGGGTCATTCATCTCGACCACGGGAGTCTGGGCGAGAGCCATCACTCCGGCGGCGAGGAAACATGCGGTTGCTAATAAAAATGATCTCATATCGAAGACAAAGGTTAATCTCGTTAAAGTTAGCCATATACCCGGACTTTTCAAAATGATTTGGCATGGAAATTGGTCGCTTTGTTTTCGCTTATTTTTTGATCAAATGGAAAAACTTAATCATCCCGCGATCCTAGTCGTCGACATGCTCAACGACTTCGTCACCGGTGCGCTCGCATGCGACCGTGGTAAGGCTATTGTTCCCGCAACCGCAAGGCTTCTCAATGCCGCGCGTGAGAAGGGGGTTCCCGTGATATTCTGCAACGACTGCCACATTAAGGGCATCGACCGCGAACTGAAACTCTGGGGTGACCACGCCATTAAGGGCACGCCGGGTGCCGAGGTTATCCCTGAGTTGGAGCTTTGCGAGAAGGACTATGTCGTGCCGAAGCGCCGCTACAGCGGTTTCTTCCAGACAGACCTGGACATCCTTCTTAAGGAACTTGGCGTTCAGACCGTGATCATCACGGGCCTTCACACCCACATGTGCTGCCGCCACACCTCCGCCGACGCTTACTGCCTCGGCTATGATGTGGTCGTTGCCAAGGAAGCGACAAACTCCTTCACCGAGGAGGATTACCTGGGTGGCCTCGCCTATCTCAAGACCTGCTACGGTGCTGACGCCTATTCCAACGATGAGCTGATCGCCGCGATGTAGCATCCAATTGGTTTTGGACAATTTGAAACATATAGAAGTGGTCGCCGCCGTCATCCGGAAAGGCGACCACATTTTCGCTACCCAAAGAGGGTACGGGGACTTCAAGGACTGGTGGGAGTTCCCGGGAGGAAAGATTGAGAAAGGTGAGACTCCGCAGGAGGCGCTCCGGAGGGAAATCCGGGAAGAACTGTCGGCGGAAATAATTATAGATAAACACCTTAAGACCGTGGAATGGAACTATCCCAACTTCCACCTCACCCTCCACTGCTACCTTTGCTCCCTCGCCTCGGATGAGATGACACTGAACGAGCACGAGGCCGCTCGATGGCTGGCCCCTGATTCGATCTACTCAGTGAAATGGCTCCCGGCAGACGAGGATGTGGTGAAGCTTCTTGTCTAGACAAAGAGCGAGATAACGAGGGCACATAGGAAGCCGGTCGCACCGACAAGAGTCTCCATAATGGTCCAAGTCTTAAGGGTGGTCTTCTCGTCTATCCCGAGCAGTGACTTGACGAGCCAGAAGCCAGAGTCGTTGAAATGGGAACAGACTGTAGCCCCGCCGGCGATGGCGGCCGTGACGCATGCGAGATGGACAGGCGAGAGCCCGCTGACTTCAGGCATGGCGGCGATCATGCCGGCGGCCATAGTCATCGCCACTGTGGCGGAACCAACTGAAATACGCACAAATACGGCGACAATAAACGCCACGATCACGATCGGGAGAGAAGCTGAACTGACGGCCTGCCCGATCACCTCCCCCAGCCCGGAATATTGCAGGATATAGCGCAGGACCCCGCCGCAGGCGGTCACAAGCAAAATCAGCCCAACCGGCTCCAGCGATTTTGTCATCACCTTCTCCAGCTCTTCTTTTGTATATCCGTTCTTGTAACCCAGAAGGATCATTGCCGTGAGGGTCGCTATGGTCAAAGCGACAAACGGTTCGCCCAAGAAGCCCAAGACAGGCCTCGCAGGAGCCATCACATCCCATACTCCGGCGATTGATTTAAGGATAATCAGCCCGAGGGGGATAAGGATTATCAACGCGACGGTCCAGAAAGAGGGCAGCTTGGAGTCGTCTTTATCGGGATGGTCGAGGAAATAATCAGGAACAGGAATAAAATACTTTTTGCCGCAATAAGCTCCCCAGATCGGACCAGCCACGACCATTGAGACAATCCCGCAAAGGATCCCGATGATTATGACCCAGCCTAAATCGACACCTAGCATCGTCGCGACCAGCACCGGGCCTGGAGTCGGAGGGATAAACGCATGACCCACGGCGAGCCCGGCGAGTAGAGGAATGGCATAATAGAGCGATGACCGGCCTGTACGACGGGCCAGAGAGAAAGCCAACGGGATGAGAATCACAAGGCCGGCATCGAAGAACACAGGCATCGCTATGACAAGACCGGTTATAGCCAGAGCCCAGGCTGCCTTTCGGTCGCCAAACTTATCTACCATCCTGACAGCTAACGTTTTGGCTCCGCCTGATATCTCCAGGATTGAGCCGAACATCGAGCCCAGGCCGACCAGCAACGCTATTCCTTTAAGAGTATTCCCGACACCGTCATCGACAGCCTTGACTATATCACCGAAAGACATCCCGGCCCCGAGGCCGATTAGGACAGCCCCGACAAGGATGGCAATCATCGCTGGAATTTTGAACTTGATGATCAGCACCATCAAGATAGCGATCCCCAAAATGGCGGCGATCACAAGCCTGGCGGAAGATAATGTCGCTACGTCAGTCAAAACCATAGTGTCGTATTAGACGATATTCAACGACCCTGCGGCGAAGAGCACCAGATAACCGAGCACGACGCTGATCAAGCCGATGATGATGCCCATCCTGGCCATGTCTTTCTGCTTGATGAGATTGGTCGCGTAAGCCAAGGCGTTCGGAGGGGTGGATATTGGCAGGATCATGGCGCTGCTGGATGCGATGGCGACTCCGATCAGCACGGTGGAAGTGCCGCCGATGGCATCGAGTTTATCGCCCATTGCCATACAGACCACGACGAGAATAGGCATGAGGAGCGCCGCCGTGGCGGAGTGGGAAATCAGGTTGGAGAGACCGTAGCACAGCAGGCCGGAGAGAAGGACGATCAGGAGCGGAGGGAAGTTGCCGAAAGGAATGGCACGGACCACCAAGGCGGCGAGCCCGGAACCGTTCATGGCATATCCCAGAGCGAAACCACCGGCCACCATCCAGATGACCGACCAGTTGATCTCCTCAAGGTCATATTTGGTGACGATGCCAGCCAAAGCGAAGACCGCGAAGGGAATGAGCGCGACCGTGTAGGTGTTGATGCCTGTGACCGTATCCATCATCCAGAGGAGGATGGTGACGATCATGGTGACAATCACCATGGCGGTTTCCTTGCCCTTCTTCATCTCACCCTCGATCTTCAGCTCTATGGTGTCCTGGGAGAACGGGAATAACTTCTTGAGCAGTGTCCAGGCGATAAATACCATGACAATCACAAGAGGAACCATGAAAATCATCCACTGGCCGAAACCGATGCCCATGGCCAGGCCCTCAGGGTCGTTCAGATATTTCAAAGCGATGGTGTTGGGAGGCGTTCCGATGGGGGTTCCCATACCACCAAGGTTGGCGGCGATGGGGATGCTGAGCGCCAAGGCGGTCCTTCCCTTTCCGGCCTCCGGAAGCTGCTTGAAAACAGGCGTGAGGAAGGTGAGCATCATGGCCGTCGTGGCCGTGTTACTGATGAACATGGAGAACAGCGCGGTCACAAGCATGAAGCCCAGCAGGATGTTCTCGCTCTTCTTCCCGAACGGGGTCAGCAGCACCCTGGCAAGATGCACGTCCAGACCCGTCTTGGTGGTCGCTATGGCAAGGACGAAACCGCCGATAAAGAGCATCACCACCGGGTCCGCGAAACTGGCCATCACCTGCTTGTAGCTCAGGAGCTGCCCGGCGGTTCCGGGATCGCAAATCCATTTGATACCCGAATTGGAGGTGCACAACAGCAGCAAGACCATTATGGAAACCGATGTCGCCCAGGCTGGAACCAATTCCAGCACCCACATCAGCGTGGCGTAGACGAATATCGCTATGATTCTCTGCTGAACCGCCGTGAGACCATCGATACCGAAGGATTCAGTGGGCAGGAACCAGAGCACCGCGACGATGATGGCGACAAAGATGAGACCTAAACTTTTCTTCTTTAATATAGCGGGGTTGAACCTATTGCTGTGACGCAACTTGTGCATCTGCTCAACCAAATGGAATCCTGTGAAATTCTTGAACATAGTGTCGTTACAATCGGTTTGGAAGGTTATTCATAGTTAAAGCGGATGTCGACGGGAATACCGGCGCTCTCCAGGACCCGCTTGTCAGACAGGCTCTCAGGGCCGGCTATTCCATACTTGGCGATCCAGGCTTTGGCCGCCTCGGAATCACCTTGAGCCTGGATGCGAAGTATCTCAGCTCCAAGTGTTTCCAGGGCCTGCCAGGTCTTGTCGTAGTCGATGCTGTAACGACCGGAAGGATTCCAGATGATGGACTTGCTCTCAAGCAAGTAGTTATAGACGAAGATATTGGCGACACCCGTGGGGTCGGCGGCGCCGAAACGGGTGGAACGAATCGTGTTGGTGACGAAAGTGGTGAGAACATCTTCCTTCTGGAAAAGGGCTGAGATGTTGTAGTCTTCAGCCTCCTTGGCGCAGAGCCATGCGCCCAGCACATTGGACTTGGCTTTCTCCATGACGAGGGCCTCGCTGCCGAGAGTCTCCGCCACTGTTCCCTTTCCATTGATGGTCTCTTTCACACCCAGGCCCTTCGCGATCTCACGGAAAACGATGATCCAGTAGAAAGCGCTGGCATCGAGGTGGGGCTGGTAGACATCCTCCAGGAGAGCGTTACCGACCGGATGGACCGTGCGGTTGAACTTCTCGCGGATGATGTTATCGAATATGATTGAGCGGGTACCGAGCTCCTGCTGCACCTTGGCGTCATACGGGAAGTTGATACCGATCACCTTGAAGCCGGCATTGGTGTAGCCACTGCAGTAAAGCACGTTGCATGAGAATATATCCGACTCGGAACCAGGAACGAAAGCATGGTTGGCCGGATCGCCGGGCAACATCTTCTGAAGTTCCGGCATACGGGCGGACAGGGCGTTGAGTTCCTCAGTGCGCTGGAGATTCTTCAGGAGGACATAGGCTCCGTAGGAAGCCTTGGTGCCATAGAGGGCGTCATCCTCTGCCTCGATGGGGCCGAGCACAAGGTCCATCTTGCTGTCGTTCATCGCCAGCCAAGCCTTGTTGCTGCCGTAATAGTCATCGGTCTTGAGGCTCTCGATCAACGCGAGAAGATAGTTCCGGACGCTCTCCTTGATGGTGACATCGGCGGCCCTGCTCAAGTACTCCTCAATCTTTTCAATATACTCGGCG